>CANGYA010000001.1 GCA_947457925.1 Cytophagales bacterium
GAATAAAGAAACGGCAATAGTGCCTATCACAGTAAAATGATTACGGCTATAGCTGCCAAATCTGGACGGAGTGGCAAATTTTTTTTTAGCCATACAAAAAAGTTGTTGTTGTTTGAGGCTGAAAATTTATCTAAAAAATTAGATATTTTACAATATGAGTGACATTTTTGATGAGTACGATAAAATGTGCCTAACGGCACAAAAGTAAAAATGTTACTCATAGTAACAATAGCCCGTACCTTTTTCAGTTAATTTTGCCCAAATTAAGTAATTTTTCATAGCTTGGGTGCATTTTGCGGTTTGCCGCTGTGATTGCATTTCTATCTAAGTCTAAGATTGTAATAATAGTTTCTAAGTAATTGGAAAAAATAAATGTACCACAGACTTTAGTCCAATGCTATTAAGCTAATAAAAGTATTTTTAGCTCCACTACCACCTAAAAATATTTTTGTTTGAAGGCAAGTAGCCAACTTAATAGCTTCTTGAAATGTTTTAACAAGCTATTGAAGCAACTGAACTTTCTTTTGCCCAAGATAATTTTTAGTAGAAAAACCGTAGGGTTCAACAAGGTTTTCACAAAAAGCACTACTTTTGCCCTCAAATTTACGATTCAACACATTTTATGAAAACAGCACGTAGAGTAGTTGTTACAGGGTTGGGTGCATTGACACCTATTGGCAATACCGTAGAAGAATACTGGGACGGATTGGTGCAAGGAAAGAGTGGTGCAGCCTCTGTCAAAAAATTTGATACCACCCACTACAAAACAAAATTTGCCTGCGAAGTCAAAAACCTTAATGTTGAAGACTTTATTGACAGGAAAGAGGCACGCCGTATAGACCCTTTCACACAATACGCAATCATTGCAGCAGACCAAGCAATGAAAGATGCAGGTTTTGATTTAGAAAAAACAAATAGAGATAGATTTGGTGTCATCATGGCATCAGGGATTGGTGGGCTTAAAACCCTCCAAGAGGAAGTAGAAGGTTTTGCAAACAATAACAGAATACCTCGTTTCAATCCGTTTTTTGTGCCAAAAATGATTGTAGATATTTGTTCGGGTCATGTATCTATCAAATATGGTTTGAGAGGTCCAAACTTTGTTACCGTATCTGCGTGTGCATCTTCTAATAATGCGATGGTAGATGCCTTTAACTATATTCGTTGGGGAATTTCAGATGTAATTTTGACGGGTGGCTGCGAATCTTCTGTTACAGAAGTAGGTTTGGGCGGATTCATTGCCCTCAAAGCTATGTCTGAACGGAATGACTCGCCAGAAACAGCTTCAAGACCTTATGACAAAGACAGAGATGGTTTTGTGATGGGCGAAGGTGCAGGTATTTTGATTTTTGAAGAATTGGAACACGCCAAAGCCAGAGGTGCTAAGATTTACGCAGAGATAATTGGTGGTGGTCTTTCGGCTGATGCTTATCACATGACAGCCCCACACCCAGAAGGTTATGGTGCTTATTTGGTAATGAAAAATGCGTTGGAAGATGCAGGTATTGGCATAGAAGACGTAGATTATATCAATACACATGGTACTTCTACGCCTATTGGCGACCCTTCGGAAATTAAAGCCGTACAACAGCTATTTGGTGAACACGCCTATAAATTGAACATCAGTTCTACCAAGTCTATGACAGGACACTTGTTAGGGGCTGCGGGTTCTATAGAAGCTATTGCGGGTATTTGTGCTATTCAACGCCAAATTATCCCTCCAACTATCAACCACTTTACGCCAGATGAACAGTTTGATAGCCGTTTGAATTTCACATTCAACAAGGCTCAACAACGCAAAGTTGATGTAGTATTGAGCAATACTTTTGGCTTTGGTGGACATAATTGTGCTGTTGTTTTGAAAAGATATATCGACTAATCCTATTTATATATTTACTTACACCCTAAGAGTTTTAGAAATTCTTAGGGTGTAGTTTGTTAAATCTACCCTCCATGTTCAAAATCTCTCAACTTACGGTTAGTTATGGGCAACACCTTGTACTCAATCACTTAGATTGGGAACTCCCTAAAGGACAAATTCATGGTTTAGTAGGGCTAAATGGTGCAGGAAAAACTACGTTATTCAATACTTTATTTGGAATTATCAAAGCCCAAAAAGGTACAATTAGCTTTGATAACCAGCCTTTTACCAAAAATCATTTGGGCTATTTAGAAACACAAAACTATTTTTATAGCTACCTTACAGGCAGAGAACATCTCCGCATTTTTCAGTTCAATAACCCACAATTTGATAGTAACCATTGGAACAGTTTGTTTAATTTGCCTCTTGATGACTTGGTAGAAACGTATTCTACAGGTATGAAAAAGAAGTTGGCATTTATGGCTTTATTGTGCCAAAACAAGCCTTTTTTGTTGTTAGATGAACCCTTCAATGCCTTAGATTTGGAAACTAACCAACAGTTACGCCTCATCATCAAAGCCTTAGCAGACAAAGGAAAAACGGTGTTGGTTACTTCGCATATCATGGAATCTTTGACTTTGTTGTGTGATACGATTAGCTATTTGGAAAACGGCAAAATTGTTTTTTGTGAAACCAAAGAAAACTTCGCCAACATAGAACAGCGTATTTTTCACCAACAAAGCAATTTGCAAGAAAAAATTAATTCATTGATTAACAGTTAATTGCTATAAAAATAGAGTATTTCTATAAAAGTCTAATACTGTAAGGGCTTTTTAGCTCTTGCAGTGTATTAGATTTCCGTAGTTATTTCTTTAGTGCTACGGAAAATGGGAGGGAAAGGGCAGACATTTTTAAACAAATCAAATTGATATGCTAAACCAATTTACATTAATGGGTTGCTTACCAACTGAAGCAGGTTCTTTGTTTTGTATAAGTTCTGCTGTGAATGTAAATTATTGGGGAGGTACTATTCTCCCAAATAATAATAGTGATTATGAAGCTCTTTGCGAATTATCTGAAAATGTGTTGCAACACTTTAAAAATTATTTACTTAAAGATTTTTTTATATTTTTTAGCCATAGCGGAGATACATTTATTTATACATTGCAAAAAAACTTTATTATTTTACAAATAGACTACTGTTTAGACGAAAATATTGTACCAATAAATCTTTCATTAAGTGATATTACTCAAGATAATAAGATTAGTTTGGAATTGCATACAGCGATGCCAATAACTATTTTTCCAGCTACTTTGTCTAAGTATGATATACCTCTCTACAATGGAGTAGGCATTTACCCTAATCTATTTGATAGAGTTTGTGATGTGGCGTATTTAGGAGAGTTTAGTCCTGTAGATTGTTGGGAAATATATCCAATTACGTACAGTCCTGATTATAATAATAGACTTAGTGGGTATTTGTTCAATAAAAAAAATACCTAACAACTTTGTTTTATGTATTGTCAAGTAGTTAATATTTTGATGACCATGAGGTATTAACCTATCTTTCGTGTTGCATTTCGTATAATATATTTTTAATCAATTAGAAGATGTTTAGGATTAAAAGACAAGTTATTGATTAACAAGAAGTTATTAACAAAACTATTTTATAAGTTGATGTTTTCCAATGATACAAGTACAATCCTAAACAACTTCAGTATAAAAAGATATATTTTATACACTTTTCATTCTCAAATAGTCTTGCAACAAAATCGTTGCACTTACCTTGTCTATATTGCCTTCTTTAGTATCTAAATCTTTGCGTTTAGCTCCTTGTAATTTAAGGGCTTGTATTGCCATGACCGAAGAAAATCTTTCATCTATCAGTTCAACGGTTTGTGCAGGGAACATTTTTTTCAGGGTTCTTTGCAAACCGATAATAGCAGGTTTTAGTAAAGCCTCCTCACCATTGAGTTTTTTGGGCATACCAATTACAAAACCTTCTACTTCTTCTTTTTGTGCATAACTTTGTAAGTATATCAATAAATCTTTGGTATGAATAGTATCTAAGGGCGTTGCAATCAGTTGCAAAGGGTCTGTAACCGCCAAACCTGTGCGTTTTGTACCATAATCAATAGCAAGAATACGAGGCATAAATGAATAAATTTACGCAAAGGTAGGTAAATTTGCCTTATAGACTCTTAGCAAAGCTAAAAAAGTACCCCGCAAGGGGTTTTAAAATCCTTGCGGGCTTAGTGTTAAAATACCTCTACATTGTGTTTATACTCTTATCTTTTGCTTGCCACAATAACCACTAAGGCGTATTGGGTGCGTCATGGTGTTCGTAGTGATACTCTGTTGTTCTTAGTCTTGTGTTGTGCAGCGAGTTAGGCTTTAGCCGTCCTCTCCGCACTTTTTTATAGCAAATCTTCAGATTTGTGGGTTATATTTCCCTGCACATCAAACTTACTAAAAAACCAATACTCCACAAGGTTTTAATACATTCTTGTTGCTTCTTATAACGTGTTTTAATCAACTGATAATCAAATAGTTTAAAAAACACATTATTGATACTTTTTTAGATTTTTTCTATTAATGCTACGGATAACTGGGTATTTTTATCTTTTGTATTGGTCAATAATATATTGTAAAATACCTAAAAGTTTGGGTAGCTCGTTTAAAAAATATCTTTCTTTATCTATAAAAATAGTATTTCCCTCTAATTTCAGAAATACCCAATCATACGCATTAGTAACAACTCCATAAATAGTTTCAAAGGGTTCATCATTCTCTTGATTGAAAAGCCTTGCTGCATACATTTCGGCTGCACATTGAGCAAAACCTTCTTCGGGGTCTTTATTTTTAGATTCAAATAGGCAAAAAATAGGACTTTGCGGTACAATAGTTCTTGCTTTTGCTGAAATCAAAAAATCAGGTGTCCCACTCAATTCTTTATGTTTTTCTATATTCAGAGCATAGCCCGAAAAAATAGTAATAAAGGGATTTTTTATTCTTAGTTCTCGTAGAATTGGAAAAATAATAGCCTCTGATTTTGCTTTTTCTGAATATAAAGGCAAAAGTTTAGCATCTTCTATATCTTGTTGCAATCGTGAAGTAGGAGCAACAGTAACAATAGATTCAAATAAGATTGCGTCTTCTTGCTCAATGCCATACTCTTTTCGAAGTTTTGGAAAAGTAAAATCCGAATATGCCATAGTTTTATTTGTTTAGTTTTCTAAGAAAGATATTCACAAAGATAGACATTTACAAGTATAAAATTGTATTTCACAGCAAACCCAAAAGGCAAATCATCACGTTTTTCGCAGTATTCCACCCACACGTCAAAATGTCCAAAGAAACGACTTTAAAACAAACTACGCCAAACGGAGAGTAAGGGAAATTACTACAAAGCAAGTTTGTACGCAAAAATACGTTATTTGTATTTTTTTAGTTTATTGTGGGTGTTAAGCACAAACAGCCTACAAATTCCTTAGAACTTGTAGGTTTTTGATAACAGTTTATTCATTGTTCTTTTCTTTTGCTTGCCACAATAACCACCAAGGCGTATTGGGTGCGTCATGGTGTTCGTAGTGATACCCAAAAAAATAGCAACTCAAAAAAGCCCACAAATGATTTTTAGCTTGACTACGTGCATGGTGTACGTTATCTGGAGGGTTGCGGTGAGGCAAGTACGTGCCAAAATAAAACAATTGTAATGTAGCCAAAATAGACGGCAGTATCCAAAACAAAATGATATTGTTCTGCGGAAAAAGCAATTTGAGCAGATTAAAAGTAACCGCCATTGCCAGCAACTGTTTCCATGTAATATATTCTTTGGCAAAATGATAGTACCAAACCACAAAACTACCTTCGTGATAATCAGGGTCTTTGTCTGTTGCCACAAAACGGTGGTGTTCGTGGTGTTTTGGTAATAATATCGTGTAAGAATTAAATGCAAACAACAAAGCAGCCAACCTACCAATACCATGATTAAGCTGTCGATGACTACTTACTACGTGGTGCATGGCATCATGAGCCGTAATGAACAAACCCGTATAAAGGTGTGTTTGTACCAAAACCAATAGATAAGTAAAGGGCGAAGAAAAACTTACCTCAAAAACAGCCAATAAGTAATACAAAGACGCAGCCCACAAAATTATAACGAAACAAGCTATGCCCACACCTAATAAATTCTTCATGCTAAATTGATTTTTAAAATAAAGGGGTCATTAGTATTTTGTAGCATAGACTTTAGTCTGTGCCTTTTATTAATCAAATAATTACTACACAGACTAAAGTCTATGCTACAGGTTTTATAACTGTAGATTTGCCTTTAGGCGAATATAGAATAAAGTTTATAAATAATTTTTGCTATAGCCCCACCCCACCCTGCGAAACGTCGCACCGCCCACAGGGAGGGCTAAAAAGGAGTTATTCATAAACTCTAATAAATAAACTACCGTTGAATAAAAAGGTTACTAACAACCTACACCAAAAAAAATTACGTAACTTTTCTCTCAAAATACGTATTTTTCATTACATTTACTTTTACGATTTACACACCTTTTTTGCCCCATATTCCCGTATTTTTATTCAAAAAGTGCTATTCAAAAATCAATTCAAACCCATTTTTATGAAATTTCCACTCACTAAACTAACCAATCAACATTACCTTTTGCCATTGGCGAAGGTGCTGCTACTTGCCTTGCTGTTTGGTTGCAACAAGACAAGTAGTATTTTAGGCGACAAAGATACTGTTACTTTGGCATCTAAAAACTTTGGGGAAGAAATAGACTTACAACAAAATCTATCTTTCTCATTTTCAGACGATATAGCCCACGACACTTTGTTAGACAAGTGGCAAAACACGCCTTACATTGAGTTTTCGCCTGCGGTGGCGGGTAAATTCAAGTGGGTGTCTAACAGTGAATTGGTGTTTTCGCCAGAAGGCGGATTTGTGCCAAGTACAGACTATACTGCCACATTGACCAACAAATTGTTTGCTGCACCACAAAACCCCGAAGCCAAATTTGAGTTGGAAGGCGAAAAAACTATCAAATTTCATACGCCTTATCTCTCTATGCTTAGTGCAAATGCCAACTGGGTAATGAACACACAAGGCGAATTGCAAGTGCAGTTGAATTTAAAATTTAACTACCCTGTTTTTGCTCAAGAAGTAGCCAAAAGAACTTTGCTCAAATTGGGCGAAAACCGTTTGGATTTCACAATGGCAGAACAAGGCGAAACGACACAAGTAGAATTGATTTTGAGTAAACCGTCGATGACAGGCTTAGAAGGCAAAGTAATAGATGTTTTGATAGAAAAAGGTTTGACAACCACTAAAAGTACGTACACCGCAGGCGAAATGAAATTTGAGGCGGAAGTAGTAAATCCCAAAGATTTTCGTGTGGTACAAGTACAAAGTGAATATGCTACCGAAGGTTTCGCTATTCATGTTTATACCAACCAAATGGTGTCTAATAACGAAGCACAAATCAAGAATTTCATTACCCTTGAACCTGCCGTTGAGAAATTAAAGATAGAAAAATTAGATGTGGGCTTTTTGGTAAAAGGTAAGTTTTCTAACTCTGAAAGCTACAAAATGGTCATTTCCAAGAATTTGCAAGGGGTGGCGGGTAGCACAATGGACGAAGATTTTGAGCAAGTGGTAGCTTTTGGCGAATTAGAGCCTCGCATTGCGTTTACAAGTTCAAAAGCCTTTTATTTGAGCAATAAAGGTAATAAAAATTTATTGGTACAAATTCATGGCTTAAACAAAGTCAATGTTACGATTTACAAGATTTTCCAAAACAATTTACAGTCTTTTTTACGCAGCAAAGTAGGTTTTAGCAACTATGACAATGATATGTACGAAGATGGCATGACCAACTACGGCAATATTTTGTCTGACCACACCTATAATGTCGACGATTTGCCAAAAGCAGAAAATGGTTACGTGATTAACATGAACATCATTGACAACCTAACAGACTACAAAGGCGTGTATGTGGTGGCGGTAAAATCTACGACTGACCGTTGGAAAAAAGCTGTTAAGTTGGTGGCTTTGTCGGACATTGGTTTGATAGCCAAAGAAAATGAAGATGAAATTCTGGTGTTTGCTAATTCTATTCTCACTGCCCAAACTTTGAAAGATGTTACCATTTCATTGGTGAGTGATAACAACCAAGAAGTTTTGACTGCCAAAACAGACGGGGACGGCGTGGCGAAATTCACGAATTTGAAGAAAAAACGCAAAATGGGCTTTCGCGTAACAATGGCAACGGCACATACGGGCAATGATTTGACTTTCTTGCATTTCTACCAAACAGCCGTAAATATGAGCCGTTTTGAAACAGGTGGTGTCCGTTTTGCAAAAAGTTGGCATACAAACAGTTATAGTAGTTATGAAGGGGACTATTACGAAGGCGAATACGAAGAAAACTATGACAGTGGCGAAAGTACGTACACACCACCTTCTACTGACCAAAATGTGTCTGGTTATCAGGCATTTATCTACGGTGATAGAGAATTGTACCGCCCCGATGAAACGGCTTATGTAAAAACTATTGTAAGAGATAAAAACTACAAACCTTTGGCAAAAGTGCCTGTAAAAGTTCGGGTGGTGTTGCCAAATGGTAAAGAATTGATAGAACAAAAAGGTACGTTAAGTGAACAAGGTAGTTTTGAAACACAAATCAAATTGCCAAATGCTTCGGTTACAGGTACTTATACCGTAGAAGTTTATACTTCTAATAATGTGTTTTTGAACTCAAAATCTATTAGTGTAGAAGAATTTTTGCCAGACCGTATCAAAGTTACGACCAATTTGGACAAAGAAAGCTATAAAAATGGCGACAAAGTAACGGTTAATTCTTTGGCGATGAACTTGTTTGGTACGCCTGCTGGCAATAGAAAGTATGAAGTAAACGGCACGATTAACCGTAAAAATTTGACTATCAAAGGTTTAGAAGATTACGACTTTACGCTGTACGGTGGTGTGCCTAACATTGGTTCTTTGCCATTGCAAGAGGGCGAAACAGACGAAAACGGTAAATTAACTGTTAATTATGAATTGCCTCCTGTGAAATTTGCAGGTTTGTTGGAAGGAAATATTTACGTTACGGTTTTTGATGAAACGGGCAGACCTGTAGGCAACAAACGCAGTTTTGAGTTTGAAACCCAAGATATTTATTATGGTGTCAAAGATTTTGACTATTATAATTCTACTCGTACCCCTATCAATATTAGCGTAGTGGCAGTAAACCGCAAAGGACAAGCTGCTGTTGGGGCAAAGGCAAGAGTACAAATTATCAGAAATGAGTGGCAAAGTGTTTTGGAAAGAGATTATTACAACTCTTACCGTTATGTTTCTCGCAAAAAAGAGGTTATCGTACAAGACCAAGTAATTACGCTGCAAGGCAAAGCTACTAATTATCCTTTTGTGGCGAATAGGTCTGGTGATTATGAAGTACGTGTAACTTCGCCAGATAATATTCAAACCTATGTAAAACGCAATTTTTACGCCTATACTTGGGGACGTACCGACAATACGTCTTTTGAAGTGGACAAAGATGGTGAGGTGAAAATTGTGGCGGATAAAGAAAAATACAACATTGGTGAAAAAGCCAAATTTTTGTTCAAAACACCGTTTGCAGGTAAATTATTGGTTACAGTAGAACAAGGCAATGTATTCAAATATTTCTTTAAAGATACAGACAAAAAGGCTGTAGAAGTGGAAATTCCAATGGAAAACGAATATGTGCCTAATGTCTATATTACGGCAACTTTGATAAAACCCGCCTCTGATGTGGCTATTCCTTTGACCGTAGCACATGGTTTTCAGTCTGTTACAGTAGAAAATCCTGCAAATGTGATACCTGTTGAGATTAAAGCCGTTGAAAAATCAAGGTCAAATATTACTCAAGAAATAACGGTGCAGTGTGGCAAACAAGAGGCGGGCATAGAAGTTACGTTGGCGGTAGTTGATGAAGGCATTTTGTTGAAAAAACGGTACGAAAACCCTAATCCTTACGCCTTTTTCTTCCAAAAAAGAGCCTTAGAAGTCAATGCTTATGATTTGTACCCTCGTTTATTCCCAGAAATTAAGACTTTGCCTAAACAATACGGTGCAGATTATTACGATTTAGATGGTCGTTTGAACCCTTTGGCAAATAAAAGAGTAAAAATGTTGTCGTTTTGGTCGGGAACTTTGCGAACAGACGGCAACGGACAAGTGAAGTACAAAGTGCCTTTACCGCAGTTTTCGGGTAGTGTGCGAATTGTGGCGGTGGCTGCTAAAAATACTGCCTTTGGTTCGTCTGCTAAAAATATGATTGTGGCAGACCCATTGATTGTAAGTACAGGTTTGCCTCGTTTCTTGTCGCCAAATGACTTGACTACTGTACCCGTTACGATTACGAACACGACCAACAAAGCCACTACAGGCTTGGCAGTGCTAACGACTTCGGGGGCTGTAGAAATTGTGGGCGAAAAGAACGTAAGTATTCAAGTTCCTGCCAATGGCGAAAAACAAGTGTTTTTCCAAGTAAAAGCAAAACCTGAAATTGGTTTGGCAAAAATAGACGTAAACGTAACCGCAAACGGCGAAAAATTTGCCCAAAACATAGACATTACCGTAAGACCTTCGACTTCTTTGTTGAAAACGGCTAAATCTGGGGCTATTCAAGGGGCTGCGTCTTTGGACATGAAAGAAGATTATTTACAAACTTCTTTGAAAGGTAAATTAGTCTTGTCAAAATCTCCTGTAGTGGAATTTGCGAAGAATTTGGCGTATTTAGTCGGTTATCCTTACGGTTGTGTGGAACAAACGACTTCTACAGCTTTCCCTCAAATTTACTTTGGTGAAATAGCCAAACAAATTGGTGATGAAAAATTGCAAAACCTCAACGCAAGCTACAACGTGCAACAAGCTATTAACAAACTCCAAACTATGCAGTTATACAACGGTAGTTTGTCGTATTGGGAAGGTGGCTCGTATGAATCATGGTGGGGTTCTGTGTATGCTGCTCACTTCTTGACAGAAGCACAAAAAGCTGGTTATGAAGTAGATAGTAAAGTATTGAATAAATTGTATTCATTCTTAGATACAAAATTGGCTCGTAAGGTTACACAAGATTATTATTTCTGGGCAGACAACGAAAGTCGTATTTACAAACCGTATGCACCGCAAGAAGTGGCGTACAGTATGTATGTATTGGCATTGGCGGGACAAGCTAATAAAGCTACTATGAACTATTACAAAGCTAATTTGTCTTTGTTGTTGCCAGATAGTCAATATTTGTTGGCAATGTCTTATTTGTTAATTGGCGACAGTGGGGCTTCTCGCAGTGTCTTACCTGCTAAATACGAAGCTGCGGGGCGTATGATTACGCAGTTTGACGGCAGTTTTTCGTCTGATATTCGGAACGAAGCTATAGCCTTAAATGCTTTGATTGATACTGACCCGAAAAATCCACAAGTGGAAATTATGGCAAGGCACTTGTCGCAACAAATGAAAAATAGTCGTTACCTCAATACCCAAGAGAATGCCTTTGGTTTGTTGGCTTTGGGCAAATTGGCGAAGAAAAATGCAGGTAGTAACACCACTGCCACCATAACGGCAGACGGTAAAACGTATAATTTTACGGGGGCAGCCTTGACTTTACGCAAAGAAGTATTGGGCAAAAACGTAGAAATTAAGACGCAAGGCGGTACGTTGTACTATTACTACGAAATGGAAGGTTTGAATGCCACAGGCAGGTACGTAGAAGAAGACAATTTCTTGACTGTGCGTAGAAGTTTCTATGACCGCAACGGCACGAAAGTTAATGGTACAAACTTTAAACAAGGCGAATTAGTCGTAGTACGCATAGACCTAAGTGCCAAAGATGCCGAAGTGCCGAATGTAGTCGTTACAGATATGTTACCCGCAGGTTTTGAGATAGAAAATCCACGTTTGGGCAATGTACCGGGTATAGAGTGGATAAAAGACAGTGCCAACGCCGAATACACAGATTTTCGTGATGACCGTATCAATATTTTCACTACTGCCACCAAAACTACTAAGTCGTATTATTACGTGGTGCGTTGTGTGTCTAAAGGTACGTTTAAAATGGGACCTGTAAGTGCAGATGCTATGTATAATGGCGAATACCATAGCTACAATGGGGCTGGGGAGGTTGTGGTGCAGTAGAAAATGAAACCCCCTCACTTTTTTGTTTGGAGAGTGAGGGGGAAGTTTTGGGAATTGAAGTTAAGTTTTTAAGGTATTCTTGATTTTACAGGCTTATAATATTCTTTTGTATTCTTCCATTTTTCAGGATATTTTTTTAGAACATACGCCAAGATATTTGAATTATCTTTACAGTATTGAGATAAGTCATTTCCTGTTTCTTCTCTTGTTTTACGTTTTTTAGCATATTTACTAAATTCTTCTCCTGAAATCTTTAAATTGACTAAAAATGTTTCCATCAAAGGTTTATAATCCTCAATCATACTTTCTCCAAGAGCTTTTTTGACTGTAAATTTGCTGTTGATAAGTTTTTCATAGTATTTAATTTCGTCTTCAATATCCTCTCTATCTTGTTTTAAAGTAACTATAGACAGTTTTTGTTCAGCATTCACTTTCAAGTCATTAAATTGTTCTTTCAAGTTAGCTATAAACTTTTCTATAATATCTCGCCAAGCTACGATAATTGTACCTTCTAAAACTTTTCCTTTATCTAGCGAGGCTTCTAATATTTTTTCTATAACATCTAGTCTGAACGTCATAGCAAAAACTTTTTCATTAGACGGTAGCCATATTTGTGCCTCACGCAATTCTCTTTTCACTTTTACCGCAGGTAATGACAATATTTTTTCTATTGTTTTTTCAATATTTTCAGTGCTATTAAAGTCATTCTTATCTACATAATAACAAAAACCAGCTTCCGAAAAAGCCTCAACAGCCTTATCATATTCTCTAAAAACTGACAGAATAGAGGTTACAATAATAGAAGAATAGGGTTTTAGTGATATTTCTTTGCCTAAGCCTATTCCATTTGTTAGTGGCATATCATAATCAATAAAAACAATGTCAATAACTTTTGCATTATTTTCTATGTATAACAAAGCTTCGTTTTTCTTATTAGGACAGTGAAAAGTCGTAATTGTATGAGGTAAAAGTTTTTTAGTTTCTAAATTAGCCCAAAGTTTTTCTAATGTTTTTTTTGTAGATGCAAGTGCATCTTTATTGTCATCAATGATAACAAAGTGCATAGCTTTTCTTTCCATAGCTTTTATTGTTTTAAGTGAACTGTTGCTACAAAATATTTTTCATCTTCTATTTTTGTAAATTCAGGTACAATTTCCCAATTAATAGCTTCTTCTACATTACTATTATTTGAACTATCTATTAAATCCTTTACAATCCACAACCCTCCACCTTGTTTTACAGCCTCATTAGTTTCTTTATTCAAATAAGCAATAGCTGCTTCTGCCTTCTCTAAGTACATAGGTTCAAAGGAATTTTTGAAAGAAATTAATAATCTTTCATTTTCAATAAAAATAGTAACTATAAGTTTATCATCTGTGCACTTGAAGGCATTATTCCAAAAATTCCAAAGAAAAATAAATTTTTTGGCTATGATTTTTTCATTGGGTGTATAGTTAAGTGCGTGATTTATTGCATCGCTATCGCCAATTATCTCAAAATTAATCGTATTATCTGTTATAACTTGTAACTCAGCTAATAGTCTTACAAGTTCTATTACCGTTAGCCACCTCTCTTTATTTTTGTCATACAAAATACTGTTATTTTTATCATGATAATTATAGATAGCACGACTACATAATTCTGAAACTTTAAACAGTTTATCTAAATCCTCTAAATTCTTTAAAGCTTCTTCTTCCTCTTCAAACAATATATTATCCCTTACATTACTTAATGTGCGAGTTACATTTGCAAAGAGATTAAAAATTGTGTGTTTGTAGGCGAGGATGAGGTTTTGGAAAGCTGAGAGACGTTGATTTACAGCATTTAACAATGACTCTGATAATTCAATCTGTTCCCATTTATTTAGTAAATCAAATGCACTTACTTCCATCACATAAGTAAGACATAAACTGTGCAGTTGGCTAATTACAAACTTAAATTTATAAGTATTCACCTCACTTAAAACACTATCAAAAGTCATATAGACTGCAAAAAAGTTTTTAGGAATGCCTGTTGTATGTGCTTCTGCAAATGGTATTGTAAACCATACTGCATATTTTCCTAATTTATGGTTCTCTAAAAATGGGCACCAATAGTTATAAAAAGCATTCTCAGGAGTTATAGTTTGCTGCATTTTTTCCGACATACTTAAACACCTTTGAACAATTTTCTGTGATAACATAGTTTGTTTAGGAATATCTTCTTGAATATTCAATGGTGAGTAAAAACAAGATAATTCATTATTATCAGGCATCATGATAGATGTCATAGAACCATAACTATCCAAAAAAAGCTTTATTTTTTCAGCATATTGCTCACTACAATAACTATCGATATATTCGTTACGGATACCTTTTTCAATGTACTCATAAATAATTTCTATCTGATAGGTCGGCTTTATTTTAAGCTCTTTAAAAATTAAAGCATCAATTTTAGGTATCAGATTAGTAGATAGTAAATTCATTTTTCTATTTTTTTAACATAGGATATGATTTGGAAAACAGGAGCATCTGCTTTTGTACTTTTTTTATTAAAATCCACATTAACTTTATAAATACCAAATCCGTATTTTTTTGCATATAAGTTGTAATCAGATATACTATATAAAATTCTGAAATATTCAGATTTTGAGTGTCGGTTTTTAGTAATAAATTTCTTTGAAATGTAAACAGGTTTGTCTGATTTTCTGTAATAGTTTGCTATTTGTTGCAAATCTAAATCATCAAGAGCATACCTAATTATTTCAGTGGTGGGGTCTAGTCCTACAATAATAATAATAGCATTATCATTCATTTTTGATGATATTTTTCTGAAAAAACCATCTAAATCTGTAATTTCAATCAAACTTAAACAACATATAGCTATGTCAATATTGCTTAGATTATCAAAATTATCTTTTTCAATATCTATCTGCAAAAATTTAAAATTTATGGTTTCATTGTGCCTAATTTGCAAATGTTCAATAAAAGTTTCATTATAGTCAATTCCAGAATAACTAAAAGATAATTTATTAGCTAACAAAGCATCTAATAACCAACCAGACCCACAACCTATATCAACAATATGAGGAATATGATTAAAATTAGGCAGTATTTTTGTAATTTTTTGCAACAAAAAATTACTTAACCCAAACCTATAAAAATCTTGTTCTAACCAATAAGAAGCATTATCAGACCAAGATTTTTTATTGAGTTCGTAGAAGTCAGTAGGATTTTCGAGTATTTTAATCATTATAAAAATTATTTTTGTTTGTGATACGTATCTACAAATAAGTTATTGACAGAATTATTAATGTCATTATTTTTTAGTATTGATAGGCTTTGTAACACCTTCCCCATCTCTTCCCATTCCTTCATACTTGCATACAAAACCTTTCCGTCTTGTCCTTTAAAATAGTCCATACCTTTTTGTAGAGATAATAGTTCACGTTTTTCATCAATGTTTTTGTCATAGGCTTTCAAATATTGAATAGCTTTTTCGGGATTTTGAAAAGATTTTAACCAACCATCAGCCAGTGCATTTACAAAACCTTGCACAACTTCGGGCTTTTCTGTAACCATTTTACGAGTAGTAAAATAAACAGTTCCCAAAAAATGAATATCATAATTTTTAGGCTCAATAATAGTGTATTTAATACCTTGCATATCCAAAGAAACAGGTTCATCATAAATAAATGCAGGTCTAATTTGGTATTGATTAGCTATAAAAGTAGCCAAATCAAAAGGAGCTTCTATTTCTTTAATTTTAGCCTTGTTTAGTTTTTGTTTTTCTACTAAGGCTTTGTAAATGTATTCTGTATTTGTACCTGTTAAGATACCTACTGTTTTTCCTTCAAAATCTTTTGGTGTTTTTACATTCAATTCTTCTTTGGCAATAAAACAAGTGGGAGAATTATAATTGATTACACCGACTACAACCAAATCTGCACCTTTTGAATTTGCCACTAAGATTTTGTCTGCACTTGCCACACCAAAATCAGAAGAACCACCCATTACCAATTTTACAGGGTCTATATTATCTGAACCTGCTACTAAATTTATATCTAATTTATAGGTGCTATCTGTTTCATTCATTGCAAATAGCTCACCTGCATAACCTGCATTAGGAAACCACTCTTGCACAAGTGAAACCTTAGTCAATTCCTTTTGTGTTTCAGTAGTATTTGTATTCTCTGTTTTTTGTCCTTTATCACAACTTGCCAATAAAACAAGCATAGAAAGCATTAGGATAGTTATTTTTTTCATTGTTTTTTTAAGTTTTAGTTTGTGTTATCTATTCAAAATTAAAGTTTTCAAATACTGCAACATATACACAATTTTGGTAAGGTCATCAGGATTAGTGGCTAAATATTGCTTAGAAACACAATATTCTTTACCGTTGAGTACGGTAAAAGTCCAGCTTTCACCTATCAACCAAGCCCCGTAAATGGGTTTGTTATCCTTATTTTCTTCTTGTGCCAACAACATTGCAATTAAGGCTTGTGCCTCAGCATCTATTCTATCACCTTTACTTTTTTTAAATTCTTGTAAGAAAAAATAAGGAAATTTGGGTCTCCCTCCTAAAGTTGGTGTGGCAATCATACAATCGCAAATAATAGAAAACTCATAGCCTTGTAAAATACCACTCAAAGGTCTTTCATAAAAAAGTTTGATTTTATGAGGTACTTCAACATGGCTTGCTCGAAAAACCACACTAATAAAATTCATTTTCAATTCCTCTTCATTCCATTCATTTTGGTTGATAATTAGGTCTTGACGTGCTTCTTCCAATACTTCTTGATAGTTAGGGCTAATTGTACCTGTAGCTTGTTCCCATTCCAATAAGTATTTACAATTTCTCAGCGTATGAATCTCCAAAGCTTCTTTCACATTCGCTACATCCGTCAATGAAATCGTATTTTTTTCTTTTTCGGGTTCCATATAGTTTTTTATTTTACAAATACCATTTACCAATTTTCTTTTCTACGCCATAAATCAAAACATACATCAAGCCACCCAACAAAGCAGAAAGTACAAGGCTACACATCATTAATTCTGGTTCAAGTCTTTTTGCAGCCAAAAATAGGTTTTTACCTAAACCAATTTCTGCCCCATTAAACTCTGCCACAATAGCCCCAATAACCGCCAAGGTTGAAGAAACTTTTAGCCCTGTCATAATACTTGGCATTGCCAAAGGAAAATAAACATGAACTATTTTTTGTTGGGTATTTGCATTATAAATATACATCAACTCGTGTATATTTTTGTTGATTAGCTTTACACCATTAGAAAAGTTTACGAATATAGGAAAAAAGCATAACAAAACAGCCATAAAAATCTTTGCAGTTGCCCCTGCCCCAAATAAAATAATAAATAAAGGTGCTAAGGTAATTAACGGTATTACTTGACTTACGACCATAACAGGTAATATAAATTCCATAAATTTTGGAAAATAAAAGCAAATTATCATAGTGCCAAAACTAAAAACTGTTGCTATCAATAAGCCTAAAAATGCTTCATAAAAAGTTACCCACGTTGATTCACTCAATGCAACATAATTTTCTGCAAAATAAGCCATTATCAAACTTGGACTACTTATCAATACTCTCACTATGTTGTTTTGGGCTGCATATTCCCAAAAAAATAGTAAACAACAAGTAAAAATTAAGTATATGGTAATTTGTATCTTTTTCATTCACTGTAAAATTTATTTAAAAGCCTTTTTGCTACTTCTTGCATAAAAGGATATTGTTCGTAATGAGGATTATTAACTATTTCCTCAAAAAATAATTTGACTTCTGTTTTATCTACGTTTTCTCTTTCAGGTAAAAGACATAAGTATATCCATTTTTTTGTTGGTGGAAAATTAACATTTGAAATTCTATTTTTTATACCATCAAATATTGATTCAAAAAAAACATCTTTTCTTGCATACTGATAATATTTTTCATTTATCATAAATGAAAATATTTTTTCGTGCCACTCTTTACTAAGAAGTTGATAGTTTAAAATATCCCAAATTAGTTCATACTTTGCGGAATTGTCCACTAAATCCCATAAGGCAATAAATCTTTTATGAAATTCAATTTTGTGAGAGAATTTTCTAACTAAAAGACATTTACTTTGTAGTAGTTTAGTATTTATTGGAGATAAAGAACATAATTCTTCAATTTCAACTAATATTTCATAAGCCCTTTGTTCTGTAATTTCTTCTCTCAAATTATCTATTAAAGGTGCGTCATTCATTATCAAATTTTGTATTTCTAAATATTCATTTTGCAAATCCTTGATAGCATCAGTTTCAAAAACTCTTGGCAAAGGTTTATTGATAAGAATTTCTTTCAAAATTTTGCCTTCTTTTCCAAAAACTAAAATATGGTTAGATAATAATAAGGCTTCTTGAATATCATGTGTAACAATAACAACCATTGGCGAATAGGACTCCCGCAAAACTTCTAATTCTCTGTATAACAAAAATTTCCAACGAATATCTAAAGCCCCAAAAGGTTCGTCAAGCAATAAGAGTTGCGGTTTTGTTACAAAAGTTCTTGCTAAGGCTACTCTTGTTTTCATTCCGCCAGAAAGCTGTGCAGGCAAATAATCTGCAAACTCTTTCAAACCTACCATTTCTATTAAATTATCTATTTCCGCAATTTTACTAGTGTTATTTTCACTTGTCTTATTTTGGTTATTTGCTTTGATAAATTTTAAAGGCAGAGCAATATTTTCTTTTACAGTCAAATTTGGAAACAAAGTAGGTTCTTGAAACATAAACCCTGTTTTTCCTGCCTTTGTAAATTCTGTGGGAGTTTCATTTTGAATTTTGATATTTCCCTCAAAAGTATTTGTTGCATTGCCTTGTACTAAACCACACAATAAACGAAGAAACGTAGATTTACCACAACCCGAAGCACCAACAATAGCAATAATTTTTGCTTCCTTGCTGCTAAAACTAATGTTGTTTAGGACTTTCTTAGTTTTGGTAAATCCAAAGTTAATATTTTTGACTTCTAAGTTCATTGTGCTTCGTTTCTCTTGCAATATTAAGACAGCTATTTTCATTATGCAAATTTCCCAAAATTTCGATATAATCTTATACGTAACCTTTCCCCTAACTTTATGCTAAGTTATTGATAACCATTGACTTTTGTTTCCTTATTATGCTAATTGCAAATATAAAAACAAAGGAGGGCTATATGTGTATCAATGACATCACTACCGAAATCATCGCATTGCAACAGCAAATACAAGAAGCCGAAGAACAAAGTTTACAGAAGGCATTACGTATAGGCGAATTGTTAAGCTATATCAAAGAAAATGTACCACATGGAGAATTTGGTAATGTGGTGCAACAAATGAATATGCAAGTCAGGACGGCACAACGCTATAAAGAATTGTATGCACATAAAGATGCTCTTATCGCAAATACGACAGCAATGTCGCATTTGGGTTTACAAGAAGCCTACAAAATAGTAGATAAGGAGAAAAAGAAGCAAAAAGCAACTAATAACAAACCAAGTGCCTCTAAAAAAATAACAGTTGCCACTGCCACTATCAAAGAACTAACCGTTTTTCAAGCTACCGAACAAAAAGTATTTGTAGGCTTTGAAATGGCTGCCGAAGAATTAGAATATTTCCTTCAGTTCATTAAAGACAAAAGTTTTAAAAGAACCTTAGAAGATAGAGTAAAAAAGTTTTATGAGCAAAATAGGCTTTTAATTACAAATAAAAACTAAGTATTATTTGAACCAGTACAAGCCCTTGTAAATATTTTAGGTCATCTATCATTAAAAATATCTATGCAACATCTCAAGCTACCCCATGCCTTATTGTCCTACGAAGAAAAATTTTGGGACACTGCCACCGCCAACGAAATTTTTGGTGTGTTACTAACAGAAATTAGTTGGGAACACCAACCTATTAAACTGTTTGGCAAGACACATCTGCAACCTCGCCTCACAGCTTGGTATGGAGATTTTGCTTATACCTATTCAGGGCTGACCTTGCAGCCTAAAAATTGGCATTCTCTTTTGTTGAAAATCAAGACACAGATAGAACAGGCTACCGGGTTTGCTTTTAATGCAGTGCTACTGAACCAATACAGAGATGGTAAGGATTATATGGGGTGGCACGCAGACGATGAGCATGGCTTGGGCAAAAACCCCGTCATAGCTTCTGCAAGTTTTGGCACTACGCGGAGGTTTCTGCTCCGCAAGAATGATGACCACAGCCAAAAACAGGAGTTGCCTCTTTCACATGGTTCTCTCTTGGTAATGGCAGGTGAAACACAAAGCCACTACCAACACAGCATACCCAAAGCCATGAAAGTAGAAGGGGTGCGAATTAATCTTACTTTTCGGAAAGAAGGAAAGGCGTAAAAGCAGCGTATAATCTTATATAAAATATTCTTTTTAAAGCTAAATATTACATATAAGATTATACGACTTAATTAAGACACAAGGCAGCTAATAATTTTTATTCTCGTTATATTGGGCTAAAAACCACTGAAAACAAGCCATTTAGGCATTAAAAAACCAGTAAATTTTAATTTTTTCGGTTAAAATCCCTCAAAATAGTTTGATTATTAAAAATAGTTAAAAAATAAATTGAAATTTATTTGTTTTTATTACATCAATTTATTTGTTTTGTATTATCAAACGCAAGGCTAAAAAGTAGGCTTGTCAGAGCAAAAATTTGGCTCAGTGTATTGGTAAAAAAAACAGAGGTGCAAAATTGCCTTGACGTCTGCGACAACTGAAAAGCAATTAGCACCTCTTCACCCAAAGTAGTTCTTACCTTGAAGTGCTTGCAATTTACAAAAATTGTTTGAATGGATAGGTAAAGGCAAAAGTATTTCATCTTTTCACCCCAAAAACCATTTAAACATGGACAACAAATTAAAAATCAGAACACTCATCTTAGCAGGTGCTATGATGACAGCAACCATGACGGGTTGCTACAAAGAGAATCAAGTGCAGCCTATTTCAGAACACGAGTTACCTTTTGCAGAGAAGACAGCAAAGTCTGCACAAACTCTCAATACAGCCTATAGAAATGGTGAATTGGTAAGGACACAAAATAATGTGCTTATCAATCAAGCTAACACTATGGCTGTTTTTAAAGTAAGTACATTAACAATGCGTAGTGATTTTACTTTCTTTCCCACTGTGTTTGTGGCATCAGGGGCAGTCAATATGTATGCTATCTATAAAGTTAATGGGCAGACGACCTTTATCCAAACAACTCGCAGTAATGTAACTGCTGGAAATGAGGCACAACCATTTGTATTGCGTAGGGCTTCTTTGCCAGCAATGATTGATGGTAATGAAGTTCAGATTTTAGTTACAAGAGCTACTAATGTAAGTGCTGCAACTATACACTTCAGACTTTATAGAGACTACACCAATAATCCTATTGGGTGGACTTCTAACACGCCAGACAATCAATTAAATGGTACAAGTTGTGTGTCATATATTCGTGGAAAGATTACCACTTTAGCAAGTGCGTCTGTAGTGCCACTTAATTCTTACACACAAAAGAAAGCTATTCTTAATGTTAGAGATGATGCAGGGCAACTCACAAAAAATATAAAATTTGCACGTAAAGGCATGGCAATTGTTGCTCCAGCAGCAGCACCATGGACTGCAAATGGACACATTGCCTACATAGAAGAAATACACTCTGATGGAACAATCACGGTCAAAGAAGGTAACAGTGGAGGCAATTTTACCATACGAAGACGTTTCCCTGATGGTAGTGTATATACAGACCCTGTTTCTGGTCGAAGATTTTCAGGGCTAAACATTGATGGTTTTTATCACCCTGGACTATAAGCTAATCTATGTTTCAAGAAAGTGAAACTTTTTTAGGTTGTAATCTGGAAATGGCTACCAACTTCTTCAGATAACCAAAAAGTTCATGCTACATAACACACCTCTTGCTGCCAACAGCAAGAGGTTTTTTTATTTTTTTATGCTAAAAATTACATAATAGCATATATAAGATTATATGTAAAAATATTAATAAATATATACTATTTAGTTGTTTAATATTAAAATAATTACAATTATGTGTTAATAATACCAAATTATATGTTAATTTTATTTCGGTAAAATAACTAATGAAACTAAAACTTACATTATCTATGAAAGCATTTATTTTAAGCACTGCTCTACTCTTAGCTTTTTTCTTGACTGCCGAAGCTGCTAATCCTTGCGATTGTAACGACCCAGACTATGACCCTCTTTTATGTGCTGCATTGAATCCCCTTATCCCAGAGTGTCAAGACGGTAATTCGTTCACAGATTGTGCTGGCTGTTTTCAAAAAGTAACAGGCGGTGGAATTCCCACTAATAACGGTGCTGTTTCAGAGAGTGTCCCCGTAGGCGACCATCTATGGCTATTGATTTTAATAGGTATGGGTTTAAGCTATGCTTACAGTCGAAAAGAAGTGTAGTGTTACTATGAATTATTGTTTTTCTACTATTTATAATTATTATCTTTAAATTTTTTTTCTTATGAAAAAAGAAATCAATCTTTTAAAAAGCACAAGCCTTGCATTTATAATGACTGCTGGCTTTTTTTCAAGCAGTGTGTTTGCACAAGGAAGTGGAGGTCCCGTACCTCCGAATTGCTTACCACAATACACTGTAATCAATAACAATATTTGTGGTAACGCAGATATTATAAGTAAAACACTTAATACTTCCTGCCAAGTAAGCACACAAGATTTTTTGTTCAAATATCTTTCTGGCAGTAACCCTGTGCTACGAGCAGAGGTAGTTACTTTGCCTAACGCAAGCAATGGACAAAAAACAACTGTAAGGCTAAAAAAATGTGATGGAACAGCATTATCTTCGGCTGGTAGAGCTTGGGTTCACGACCCAATGGGTTATTACTATGGTTGCAAAAATTTTGCATCAGGCTCAACCTTTGTGGACATAGAAATACCAGCTTTGAATTATTCCGCAGGGCAGGATACACAGTTTCGTGTCTTATTGGAAAGTACAACAGATGCACAACGGTTTACCTCTCAAACCTTTGCCATCAATTTTAATGCTAAGCCTTGTAAGACTTATCCACAACAGAATCAACAAGATGTACCAATAGTGGGCGTAAATCTTGTGTGGAATGCCTTAATTACACCCGTACCAGCTTCTTGGAAGTACAGAGTGTATTGGAGAAAGAAAGGGACTGCAAATTATACAGAAGAACCATTTATAGTAGGGGCTAACAACAATAGTTTCTCCTTGCCTACTCTTGAATATAACACAGAGTATGAGTATAATGTCGTTTCGTTTTTTGGAAGTGTTCCTACACCACACTTGGCAGAAACTTTTACGTTCAGGACTATGCAAGACCCTACGCCTCCACCACCGCCACCATGCTATCCCGAAGTTCAAAACAGAGAACATTGGAATTGGAATGATACCTTGGCTACCTATAATATAATGCAATGTGGACATTTGTATGACAGAGTAGATAATATAGATGACCCTTCTTGGGTTACAGAGGTTAATTTTGATGCAAGTACACAAAATGTAGAGATTAAAATGAAGCCAAATAAAACCCTCAATTATAGGTATGCTTCATTCAGATTTTGGACAACAGAAGGGCGAGGGTTTACTTGGCAAGTAGTCCAGAAACCAATGGAATTTGCCGATATTATCATCAAAAGAGTGGATACCACAACAATCTGCGATAACATCACCATTCAACAAATCGAAACTAATTTGACGGAGCTAACTAACGACTATTTTATTACAGTAGTTGCAGTAACAGAAGAAGAACCTAACGGAATTGTAGTTGTTACAGATTACGCAGGAAATATGCTGGCTAATGGTTTTCAGTTGGAGTTACCAGCCAATTCGCAACGGTTTAGCAACGTCAAAAAATTGCGTTTTATTTTACAGGCAAATTATGGAGGCTTTGCAGGTGGTTCTTATTTGCAAGTTAGCGAAGATGACTACTTCTTTGCAGGAGTACCTCACCCTGTTTTATCACACCAAACAACCTTAGAGGCTTGCGAAAACGGAACTTATCAATGCAGGTTTTTGTCTGCAAACAATTCAGGCAATTACAAATATGCGGTGTATGATAGTAAAGGCGATTTGCTTGACGAAATTAGCGAATATTTTACTTTTCCTGTTGGTACAGCCCCGATAGACTTAGTAGTAAAGGTGATAGATAAAGACTGCAATAAATTTTCTGATGCGTATAATTTCACAATTACACCAATCTCAAAACCTAATGTAAGCATAGCTTCTAATACCAACCAAAGCATTGTAAACCAGCTAATTACAGTAACTTTAACGGCAAATCAAGCACAATACGTAAACACACCGCCAATGATTTTTGTAAGTATCAACAACGGAGCTTATCTTGAATTGCAGATACCTGTTATTAATAATTCCTTTGTTTACACACCAACAGTTATAGGTACTTATACATTCAGAACAAGCTACAGAGGCAATTTAGGTTGTTGGGGCGAGGCTATTTCTGACGAGATAACAGTAGAAAATGCGGTTGTTTCCACTTCTGATGTGTATGTAAGTGCAGCCACAGGTAATGATTTAACAGGAAATGGAACTTTACAAAGCCCTTATAAGACCATTGGCAAAGGGTTAAGTATCATCACCACAGGGGCAGCTTTACATTTTGCAGGTCATTTCAACGAAGAAGCAACTATTACTAAAAATATTAGCTTAATCGGAGATGGTGAAGATACATCAAGCATAGGCATTTTGCGAATTGTGTCAGGGCAAGAAGTGTCTATTTTAGGTAATTTTGGTATCACAAACAGGTTAGAAGTTGAAAATGGAGCTTTAGTGTCCAACATGGGAAATTCAATCTGGCTAAAATCTGATGCTACTAAAACAGCTACTGCCCGTATAGAAGGCACAATTACAGATGCTATTGCAGCCGAAAGATACTTTACGACACCTTTTTCTGGTGCTTTATTTGGTAGCCCAATGGCAGAGCAAGCCTTTGCAGATTTGCCTTTTGCTACTCAGCCCAAAGAATTTAAAGAGAATGTGGTTACAACTTCTTTAAATAATGGCTATTTAACAACAGCAGATATAATGGCAGCAGTAGGTAAAGGTTACAGAGTAGTTTATATGGCAGGTACACAAAAAGTTATTGTTTGGGGTAATCCAAACAATGACCCAAGCTATTCACAAATTATCTCACGCACACATACGGGATTTGCATCGGCTGGTGGGTATAACCTTGTGTCTAATATGTATTTCATGCCTTTAGATTTTGATAGCATCAATCAAAGTAATTTAGGGCAAATCAACGGAATAGCTTATTTCTTTGAAGCAACTTCTCCAACGGCTGGAGTCTTCAAGACTTATAACTCGATTACGAAAGTTTCGGTAGGGGGTGCAAGCAAAGCAATACCTACTTTCCAAGCTTTTTTTGTGCGTAGAACTGTTGTAGGAACTGCAAACTTTACAATAGGTAAAAATAATTGGTTGTTAAATGGAAATAACACACAATACTTCAGAGCAGAAAACCTTGCAAAACCACAAATGGATTTATTGCGTATGCAAGCAAAATCTGGTAATGACAGTTCAGATGTTGTTGTTCACACTTGGCAAGGTGCAGGCAAAGCCTATGATGCTGGTATAGACCAAGAGTTACCCAATCAAGAGGGTTTTGAGGCTGCCAATTTACTGTATATGCCTGAAAAGAAAAGTGGAGAAAACTTATTAGTAAATGCTTTGGACAAATTGGAAGGTGCTTTTGATTTGGTAATAAGCTCAACAGGAAAAATTGTTTTGAGAGTTACTGAAAGGTTGGGCAGTAATACTAAAGTAGCTTTGTTTGACAAGCAAACAGGACAAACAATAGATTTAAGTTTTGGAAATTCTCATGAAATTGAGAATTTGGGTAACAAAGACAGGTTTATTTTGTTAATTGGTGATGTAGTTGATAGTTATTTAGTTGATAGGGAAGTGCTTATTTATCCAAACCCAACAAAAGACGAGATAACAGTAAGCAGTAATCATTTCAAAGTCAATAGTTTAGAAGTGATTGATATGCTTGGACGGACTTTATTAACCACTCAACAATCTATTCTAAGTGTAAAAACATTAAACACTGGTAGCTATATTTTGAGAATTAAAAGTACAACAGGCGAAGTAATTACAAAAAAATTCATCAAAGAGTAAAAAGCACAAAGAGTTTGGTAGCCCACCAAACTCTTTATTGTTTCTATCAAAAAGCACCAACATAAACAGATAATTGAATAATTTGTGTACTTTCGCAAAAAGAAAACACAAATACCACAATGACCAAGACTACCACTTCCACACAACACAAACAGTGGCTTATCGGGCTTTTTATTGCGTTTACCTTGCTTGTATTCTTGCAAGTAGCACAAGTCAATCAACTTTTTTCTTTGCCTGCTGCCCTCTCTATGGGACTTCGTTGGATTTTTGTCCTTGCCCTTATTGCCTACGCCTACGTCAATAAAAAAGACCTCACCACTTGGATTGTCGTCAGTATGTTTGTTGGTACGGCTATTGGTTATGACTTCCCCGACTTTGCACAAGGGCTGGAGGTAGTCAGCAAGTCATTTATGAAACTGATAAAATGTATCATTGCACCCCTGTTAATTGGTACATTGGTTGTGGGTATTGCAGGACATTCAGACATCAAGCAAGTGGGACGTATGGGTTGGAAATCCTTAGTCTATTTCGAAATCGTAACGACTATTGCCTTGTTTGTAGGCTTGTTAGCTATCAATTTTTCGGAGGCAGGTGTAGGTATAGACCTTTCTTCGGCAGCCCAAAACGAAGGCGTATTGGCAAAAGTACAGCCCAAAAACTGGAAAGAAATTGTATTACATACTTTCCCTGAAAACATAGCAAAATCTATTGCCGAAGGCGAAGTATTACAAATAGTGGTATTCAGTATCATTTTCGCTATTGGTTTGGCAATGGTGAAAGAAGAACACCACAAACACACCATGATAAGCTGGTTAGAAAGTTTGTCTGAAATCATGTTCAAATTTACGGGAGTTATCATGGTTTTTGCACCGTTTGCTGTAGGTGCTGCCATTGCGGTTACTATGAGCAAAATGGGAGCAGGCGTATTTATCAACTTGGGCAAATTGCTATTGACTTTGTATGCAGCTCTTATTATTTTCGTTACTTGTGTGTTGTTGCCTATTGCTTTGCTATTAAAAGTTCCTATCAAAAAATTCATAGATGCGGTAAGTGAGCCTGTTTCTTTGGCTTTTTCTACAGCAAGTTCTGAGGCAGCTCTGCCCAAAGCCATGAAAGCTATGGAAAGTATTGGTGTCCCTCGTAAAATTGTGTCATTTGTCATGCCTACGGGATACAGCTTTAACTTAGACGGTACGACCTTGTATTTGGCATTAGCTTCTATCTTCGTGGCACAAGCAGCTTATGGTGAGAATTGGCAACAAGAATTTCCTTTAGAAAAACAAATGCTAATTGTCTTTACCCTCATGCTCACAAGTAAAGGCGTTGCGGGTGTGCCTCGTGTATCTTTGGTAATTTTATCGGCAACAGCAAGTTCTTTCGGTTTACCGCCAGAGCCTATCATGGTAATTTTAGGTATAGATGCCCTGATGGACATGGCTCGTACTTCTGTAAACGTATTGGGTAACTGTTTGGCTACAGTCGTTATTGCAAAGTGGGAAGGCGAATTTGGGAAAGAGCCAGTAGCAGAAGAAGAATAAACAGTTGGTTGTGGTAAAAAATGTATGATTTCTAATTTATTGATAATGAATTATTTAAGGGAACACAGATGACACGGATTACGCAGATACTCACTGTTTTTTTTATTTATCTATGAATATTTGCCAAATTTCTGTTATCCATTTGCTATAAAATATTGATAATCAAATGTTTAATTATCATACATTTCTTACCACTACCAAATGGTGCGACATTTCGCCAACATTTGGGACTTACAGAGTCGCAAACACGAAAAGAACAACGGATAGATTTTCATTTTAATAGTGTAGCTATAGCTTACAACTTATTAGCAAGAAACAAAACCTTTTCTCTGTATGACATCAAAGCTGATTATACC
This sequence comes from Cytophagales bacterium, assembly GCA_947457925.1. Classification (GTDB taxonomy): domain Bacteria; phylum Bacteroidota; class Bacteroidia; order Cytophagales; family Thermoflexibacteraceae; genus JAAFKA01. Next base: position 28,103 of record CANGYA010000001.1, read on the forward strand.
AACCAGAACTACTTAGCAACTATTATTACAAACTTAGACTTAGATAGAAATGCAATCACAGCGGCGAACCGTTAAAATACACTCAAACTATGAAAAATTACTCAATTTGGGCAAAATTAACTGAAAAATGTACGAACTATTATTTTCAAAACTTTCAAAAAAAGTTGAAAATACTCGAAAACTATGCTTATTTTGTATAACAAAAGTCCATTACAAACAATTTTAGTAGCAAAACTTATAAACAACGTATAATCTTATAAAACAAAACACCAAAATCATTTGGAAAAATTCTATAGGTGCTTAGTTTTGCAGACTATTTTGCAACTTTAACAATTATGAACAGTGAAAACCGTTTTGTAAAGGTTAAAAAACTGCAAAGTTCCTACAAATTGATTTTATTTGTGCAATTAATCCTTTGAAAACTGATACATATATGCGTCATTTCCAATTCTACACAAAGTCCTTTCGATTGGCGGTGGCGTTTGCTTTAGGTATCATGTTGTGGTCGCCTGACCTTTTGGCTCAGGATAATAAAGACAAACAGCCACAACAGACTACCCAGCAAACCCCCGATGGGCAGCAAGCCCCACAAGGAGACCCTCAACAGCAACCTGCTCCACCTGCTGGTGGCTTAGCTTTGTCGACAGACCAAGCTGTAATAGATGCTGGTAAAGGCTTGTTTGAGTCTAACTGTAAACAATGTCATGGTATCAACGAAGTAGTTGTAGGTCCTGCCTTAGCTAAGGTATATGACCGTAAAAACTTAGCTTGGATTGTTAATTTCGTAAAATATCCACAAAAGACTATAGAAAGTGGTGATGCCTATGCAAAAGCATTGTACGACAAGTACAAACAATTCATGCCCAACCACGATTTCTTGTCTGACCAACAAATTGTATCTATCGTTTCTTATGTAAAGAAAGCCGAAAGTGAAGTTCCTACTACTGGTACAACACCTGTAAATGGTGTTACGCCTGTGAAAGAAAAAGGCGTAAGCTCTGGTTTATTAACAGCTATTATTCTTGGTCTTACTTTTATGTTAGTAATTACAGTAGGAGCATTGTTTATGATGGCTGCTACTTTGACTAAATACTTGAAGCAATCTAAGGGCTTGAGTACAGAAGATTTGGACGTATTGGAGCCAGAGTGGACAATCGGAGATGTATTACGTAGCCGTGCATTCATTACCATAGTTGCCTTCTTGTTCTTAGGTTTAGTTACGAAAGCTGGTTTAGAAGGTTTACTTTCTGTAGGTGTGCAACAAGGTTATGCACCTACTCAACCTATTCCATTCTCTCATAAATTGCACGCAGGGCAGTACGAAATAGCTTGTCAATACTGTCATATAGGCGTAGAAAAAGGCAAATCAGCCAATATTCCTTCTGCTAATATCTGTATGAATTGTCATAACTCAATCAAGACTACGGGACCTTGGATGCAGAAAATTTATGAACACGTATTGAATGACGAGCCTATCCAATGGGTAAGAGTTCATAACTTGCCAGATTTGGCGTATTTCAACCATGCACAGCACGTTAAAGTAGCTGGCTTGGCTTGCGAAAACTGCCATGGTGATATTAAAGAAATGGAAGTAGTACAACAAGCCTCATTATTGACAATGGGCTGGTGTATAGACTGCCACCGCAAAACAGATGTGAATCATAAAGGCAATGCCTACTACGATAAGTTAGTAAAACTTCACGCCAAAGATTCTAAGAAGCCGATGAAAGTTGAAGACATTGGCGGTTTGGAGTGTAGCAAATGCCACTATTAATATGAACTCAACCAAAAACCTATTGGACTTGTCCAATAGGTTTACCTGCTTAACTTAATAAAAATTTTCACGTTGGCATACAAAATAAAAATATGGAAGAAAACAACAAAATATATTGGAAAGGCATCGAGCAATTAACAAATGACCCGGAATTCGTAAAGTATGCCGAAAAAGAATTCCCAGAGTATTTGAAGATTAAAGATGCGTATGGTGATAACACCGAAGAAAATGAAACAAGCACAACTCGCCGCGACTTCTTGAAGTTGATGGGCTTCAGTGTGGCTGCTGTTTCGTTGGCTGCTTGTGAGGCTTCTGTCAAGCACGCAATTCCGTACTTGAACAAACCTGAAACAATAGACCCAAGTATTCCAAACTACTACGCTTCTACTTATATAGAAAATGGCGAGGCATTGCCTGTAGTAGTGAAAACTCGTGAAGGTCGTCCTATTTTCGTAGAAGGTAATGTTTTGTCTAAATTCACTAAAGGTGGTACAAATGCAAGAGTGAGTGCATCTGTATTAGGTCTTTATGATATAGAAAAGGCAAAAAATCCTTCTGTAAAAGACGGAGGTGGTCGTAAAGAGGTAAGTTGGGAAACTATTGATGCAGAAATTATCAATAAATTGAAGGGTGCTTCGCAAATTCGTATTGTAGCTAATACGATTGTCAGCCCTTCTACTAAAAAAGTAATTGCGGAGTTTGCTACTAAATACGGTGCGGACAAAGTGAAATTGGTACAATATGACTCTATCTCTCGTTATGCGATTGTAGAGGCTCATAAACGTACAAAAGGAAAAGCTGTATTGCCTTCTTATGACTTCAGCAAAGCAAAAACTGTAGTATCTATTGGTGCAGACTTTTTGGCTTCTTGGGTATCTGATGTAGAGCATACAAAACAATTCTCTCAAACTCGTAAAATTGGTAAAATTGGTAATGACAGCAAAGATATGTCTCGTTTGTTTGTATTCGAGTCTATCATGAGCCTTACAGGTTCTTCTGCCGATTATCGCACACCTATAAAACCTTCACAAACAGCGAATGTAGTAGCTAAATTATTCAATTTGGTAGCTGCAAAGACAGGTAAAACTGCGATTAGTGTAGAAGGTGCAGAAGTAAAATACTTGTCAAAAGCTGCTGATGAATTAGTAGCTAATGCAGGAAAATCTTTGGTAGTTGCTGGTTCTAATGACCCTAATATTCAGGTATTAGTCAATGGTATCAACGAAATGTTGGGCAACTATGGTCAGACGATTGACACAGAAGTAGCTTATTCTTACCAAAGACAAGGGAATGACGCAGACATGGCAAACTTCATTCAAGAAGTAGCTAATGGCAGCGTAAATGCCGTTGTTTTCTATAACTGTAACCCTGTATATGACCACCCATTAGGTTCTACGTTGGCTGCTGCTTTGCCAAAAGTAAGTTTAACAGTAGCTACAGGCGATAGAATAGATGAAACTTCTACTTTGTGCCAATACCATACTCCAGATACACACTATCTTGAATCTTGGGGAGATGCCGAAATTAAAAGAGGTTTATTCAGCTTAATGCAACCTACAATCGGTAAAATTTTCAATACACGCCAAGTACAAGAAAGTTTATTGAAGTGGTCAGAGTCTTCTGCGTCTTACAAAGGAATTATTGAAGAATATTGGAAAACAGTATTGATGCCTTTGCAAACAAAAGAAGCTACTTTTGAAGAATTTTGGTTCAGAAGTTTACATAATGGCGTATTTGAGCCAACATTACCAGCTGCTTATGTTTCTGAACATGATAAAAATGCAGCTCCAGCTACCCCTGTTACTGCATTTGACTATAATAGTGCTACGGCTGAATTTGGCAAATACAAAGAAGCTAAATTTGAGTTGGTTATCATGGAGAACACCGTATTAGGTTCTGGTTCACAAGCCAACAACCCGTATTTACAAGAAACTCCAGAGCCTATTTCTAAGGTATGTTGGGGTAACTTCGTAGCTGTTTCTCAAGCAGATGCTAAAGAATTGAACTTAGTACATTACGAAGGTCTAACACCAAGAGCTAAGGTAAATGTAGGTGGCAAAGACCTTACACTACAAGTAGTCGTACAACCCGGACAACCTAAAGGCGTAATAGCTATTTCTTTGGGTTATGGTCGTGCAGAATACGTAGGTAAAGTAGCTAAAGAAGCAAGTGGCGTAAATATGTATCCGTTCTTACAAGTAGATGGTGCAGTTCGCAACTTACGTTTTGATGTTACGATTGCTGATGCAGGTGAGGGCAGAAATAAAATTGCTCAAACACAAACTCACCAAACTTTCATGGGTAGAGAAACTATTATCCAAGAAAGTGTATTGGCGAAATATCAAAAAGACGAAGCAGCAGGTAGATATCTACCGAAAATTTCTACAGCAAAAGGCAAAGTAAGCCCTCAAAGTTTATCTGCATGGGATATTAAGAGTGATGGTTATGGTGATAAGCATGGCGAAAACCATAAACCAATGGATAAAGAAACAGAGGAAGCTAACAAAAATCTATTTAGTAATAGACATCCGTTGGGTTCAACTGCCGATGTTCACACTTACAAAAACCACCATTGGGGTTTAGTAATTGACTTGAACTCTTGTACAGGTTGCTCTGCCTGTGTGGTAGCTTGCCACGTTGAAAATAACGTACCAATCGTAGGTACTACCGAGATTATTCGCCGCCGTGAAATGCATTGGATGCGTATAGACCGTTATTATAGTTCAATAGTTCCTACTACAAGCAAAGACTATGATGCTTTGGAACAAGCTGCTGAAAATCCAGAAGTTGTTTTCCAACCAATGATGTGCCAGCACTGTAACAACGCACCTTGCGAAACGGTATGTCCTGTTGCAGCTACTACACACAGCTCCGAAGGTTTGAACCAAATGGCATACAACCGTTGTATCGGTACGAAATATTGTGCTAACAACTGTCCGTATAAAGTTCGCCGTTTCAACTGGTTCAAGTATTTCAACAATACAGAGTTTGATTACCACATGAATACAGATTTGGGTAAAATGGTATTGAACCCAGATGTAACTGTACGTTCAAGAGGTGTAATGGAAAAATGTTCTATGTGCGTGCAACGTATTCAAGCAGGTAAGTTGAAAGCTAAAATGGAGCAAAGACCTTTGCAAGATGGCGAAATCGTAACGGCTTGTATGTCTGCGTGTCCTGCTGATGCTATTATCTTCGGTGATTTGAACAATCCTGAAAGTCGTATCTCTAAGGTGCTTGATTATGAGTATGATAAACGTGCTTACAATGTGTTGGCAGAAATCAATACTCGTCCTAACGTATGGTATTTGACAAAAATCAGAAACAAAGACGAGGAGAAAACTCAAGCATAATTATACTGACCTTACAAGGTAGCAAGCCACCGCCCAATAGCTTGTAAGGTTTACTTCAATCATATTTGAAAATCAAAAACTAACTATAAAATATGCAAGTTGTATCAGAAGTAAGAGAACCCTTAATTACGGGTGGTAAGACTATCAAGGATATCACTGACGATATTAGCAAGAGAGTAGAGGAGTCTCCAACGCCAAGTTGGATGATATGTTTTGCTTTCTCTGTATTAATGTTAATTGCAGGTGGTATTTTCTTGGGAGATTTGTTTTGGACAGGCATTGGTCGTTGGGGCTTAAACAAGTCTGTGGAGTGGGCATGGGACATTACCAACTTCGTTTGGTGGGTAGGTATTGGTCACGCAGGTACGTTGATTTCTGCCGTATTGTTGTTGTTCCGTCAAAAATGGCGTACATCTATTAACCGTGCAGCAGAGGCGATGACTATTTTTGCCGTATTTTGTGCGGGTAGCTTTATCTTAATGCACGTTGGTCGTACTTGGTTGGCTTATTGGTGTTTACCTTTGCCAAATACTTATGGTTCTTTGTGGGTAAACTTTAACTCACCGTTGGTATGGGACGTATTTGCAATTAGTACCTATTTATCTGTATCTTTGGTATTCTGGTATGTAGGTCTTATTCCAGATTTTGGTACAATTAGAGATAGAGCTGTAACTCCTTGGAGCAGATTAATTTATGGTATGTTGAGTTTTGGTTGGGACGGTGCTGCAAAAACATGGATGCACTATGAAGCTGTTTCATTAATTTTGGCAGGTATGTCCACTCCTCTCGTATTGTCAGTACACACTATCGTAAGTTTTGACTTTGCGACATCTGTGATACCCGGTTGGCACACTACTATCTTCCCGCCCTATTTCGTTGCTGGTGCTATCTTCTCGGGCTTTGCGATGGTATTGACTCTGATGCTAGTAGTGCGTAAAGTGTATAAATTAGAAGACTATATCACAATGGAACACATCGAGATGATGAACATTATCATTATCGTAACAGGTTCTATCGTTGGTATTGCTTATACAACAGAGTTTTTCGTAGCATGGTATTCGGGTGTTGAATATGAACAATATGCGTTTATCAACAGAGCTACGGGACCTTATGCTTGGGCTTATTGGTCTATGATGACTTGTAACGTATTTTCTCCACAATTATTCTGGATAAAGAAAATCCGTACTAGTATCATGTGGACATTCGTTTTGTCTATTGTTGTAAATATTGGAATGTGGTTCGAGAGATTTGTAATTATCGTAACCTCATTGCATAGAGATTATTTGCCGTCAAGTTGGGTATATTTCTCTCCAACTCTATGGGATGTTATGTGTTATGTATTTAGCTTTGGGCTATTCTTCACTTGTTTCTTCTTGTTTGCAAAATACTTCCCTGTTATCAACATGGCAGAAGTGAAGTCTGTTTGGAAAGAATCTAATCCAAGAGTGTACCGTGCAAGAAGAACAGTATCTGATGAAGAAATTCCTGCGTCAGACAAGATAGCTATTCAAAAAGAATTAGTACATTAATCTGTAAAAGATGCTCAAACCTATAAGGTATTTACTTATAGGTTTGAGATAACTTCTTTTTATATTTTCTCATAGACAAAATATAGTTTTGTAAAGAAATTAATCAAGATGGAAAAAAATAAACACTTTTTAGTAGGCATATTTGAAGACCAAGATGAGTTGATGCACGCCGTTGAGCATATTCGCCATGAGGGTGTAAAAATTCATGAGGTTTATACGCCTTATCCTATTCACGGCTTAGAACACGCCTTAGGATATAAAAGGTCATATATGCCAAGAGCTGCGTTTTTGTTTGGTTTAACAGGCGGCTCTTTGGCTTTGACTTTGGAAACATGGACAATGGCTTTTAATTGGCCTATGATTATTGGTGGTAAATCTCATTGGGCATTTCCTGACTTTGTACCTGTTACTTTTGAAGGCACTGTTTTAATTGCTGCCTTTGGTATGGTAGGTACATTCTTGGTAGAGTCTGCGTTACACCCTTTAAAAGCACCTCGTTTATTTGACCGCAGAGCTACTGACGACAAACTCGTAATGGCTATTGATTTGGGTAATAATTCTTTGAATGAAGACCAAATTAAGGCGGTATTGAAAGATGCACACGCAAAAGAAGTGTACCGCAAAGATTTTACAGACGAAGACAACAAAGAGTCTTTTGTAAAATATTTAGTAGATTTATTCACTAAAGGCGTAACAAGCTCAAGCCGTAAATTGGGATAATCTCAATCAACAGTGCATTATTGAGTATTATTTTCTAACAAGTCAAAATCTTCACGAATATGTTGAAATTAACTAAAAATATATTCTTTGCTGTTGGGTTAGGTGTTGCGTTAGTAGGTTGTCAGGCAGGAGGTGAAAGTGCGGGTACAGAGTTTGCCCCGCAAATGTACACTTCTGTTTCGTATGAACCTTTGACGCAAGTAACAAACCCTAATGCAAGTGATTATAACTCAAACCCTTACAATAACTACGGTGGTAAAAAAGCAATGAATATGCGTCTGCCCGTAGAAGGAACAGTAAAACGTCAAAACTTTAGAGGAGCAAACGGAGGTAATCCTTTCGTTACAGACACTACAAAGTTGTTGATTTATGATTTGCACAAAGACAGTATTGCTTTGGCAGGTCGTATTTTGAAAAACCCATTACCATTGAATGACGCAGTAGTGGAAGAAGGTAAGCATCTTTACACAAACTTCTGTTCACCTTGTCATGGTGAAGGCGGTAAGGGAGATGGCAAAGTAGGTGCTATGTATAAAGGTGTTGCCAATTTAGTTGGTGGTGCTGTGCTTAACGCATCAGAAGGGCATATCTTCCACGTTATTACACATGGAAGAAATCGTATGTGGTCGCATAAAAGCCAAATTAATCCAGAAGAAAGATGGAAAATTGTGCATTATGTGAAAAACAGCTTACAAAAAGGCTCTAATTAGTGGTATATCACCCTAATTTTCATTTATTCTTAATGATTTAACTACTATGGCAGCACATTCAGAGGTTCATTATAACTTAGATGAAAGATACGTTTTTTCTGATAAAGCAAAGAAAAACATCTTTATAGTTTTGATACTTGGTATCGTATTTTTCGCAATTGGTGTGGCTACACTTGCCCTTGGTGGCGGTGGTGGCGAGCATCACGCATTAGCTTTTGGCGACCCTAATGCTTCTGTTTCAGCAGAAGGACATCATGGAGTTTCTTGGCTTACTCGTTTAAAAGCAGATTTGTGGATAAACAATGTATTCTTTTTAGGAATTACTGTAATAGGTGTGTTTTTTACTTCTATCCAATATGCAGCTCATGCAGGTTGGTCAGCAGCATTAAAACGAGTTCCAGAAGCATTTGGTTCATTTTTACCAATTATGTTGGTATTAATGTTAGCTGTATTTGTATGGGCAGGTCATGACCTTTACCACTGGACACACGAATCTTTGTATGACCCTAACCACGCAGACTATGATGAGGTAATGGTGGGTAAAAGACCTTTCTTAAATACTACATTCTTCTTAGCCACGTTAGTAATTTTTATCGGTGGCTGGTATGCTTTCTGGCTTTTTATTCGTAAAAACTCATTAGCAGAAGATATAGAAGGAGGTACGCATCGTTTCTGGAAAATCAAGACATTGGCTACACTATTCATTATTTTCTTAGCTATCACATCTTCTATTGGTGCTTGGATGTGGGTAATGTCCATTGACTCACACTGGTTTTCTACTATGTTTGGCTGGTATATGTTCGCAAGTTGGCACGTATCTGGTTTAGCTACTATTACTTTAACTGTACTCTATTTGAAAGGAGATGGTTATTTGAAAATGGTAAATGAAAACCACTTACACGACTTAGGTAAATTTGTATTTGCTTTCAGTATTTTCTGGACGTATGTTTGGTTTGCTCAATTCTTGTTGATTTACTATGCAAACATTCCAGAGGAAACTTACTACTACATAGAAAGATTTACAAGTGCTACTTATTTCCCTACATTTATTATGAATGTTCTCTTGAATTTTATTCTTCCTTTCTTTGGTTTGATGACAAGAGATGCAAAACGTAAAGAAATTATTTTGAAAGTGGTTTGTTTTGGTGTGTTGATTGGACATTGGATAGACTTTTTCTTAATGATTACACCGGGTGTGGTGAAAGAACAAGGTGGCTTTGGTTTCATGGAATTAGGTTTAATTATGATTTATGTGGCAGCTTTTGCTTTTGTTATTGCAAATGCTTTGTCAAAAGCTCCATTGGTTGCTAAAAATCACCCAATGTTGAAAGAAAGTTTGAACCACCATATTTAAACGATACGCATACATCTTACAAACGATGCTTTGTAAGATGTATGAACTTTATTAATAAAAAACTTTCAAAATTTTTTGAAAGTTTTAAACACTCAATTCTAACAAGTTGTATATTAGCTAAAAATATTCAATAATATGAATTCTTTACTTCTGATTACGGGTGGCATTCTGTTTATCATCGCATTGGCTTTGGTTTACAGAATCATGTTATTGGTACAAGTAGCAAAGGGGCAAGCAGGAAAAACTAATCGTGTGGGTAACAGCAATGCGATAAATGGTTTCCTATTTATTGCTTTCTTTGTGGTTGGTTTCGGTTTAATCTTCTGGTATTCTGGGCGTGCAGCAGAAAACTTTTTGCCAGAGGCAGCATCTGCACATGGGGCAATAACAGACAAGTTGTTTTGGATTACAACAGCCGTAGTATTTGCTGTATTTTTCTTAACTCACGTTATCTTATTTTTTGCTCCTTTCAAATACAGATACAGCGAAGACCGCAAGGCTTTTTGGTATCCTCACAACAATAAATTGGAGGTTATTTGGACTGTTATTCCTGCGATTGTCTTGACTATCTTAATTGTTTCTGGTTGGAAAGTTTGGTCTGATGTAATGACTACAGCTCCAAAAGACAGAGTTGAAGTAGAAATTATGGGCAAACAATTTAACTGGCAAGTAAGATATGCTGGTAAAGACAAGGTAATTGGCAAGTATGACTTCCGTAAGATTGATGCTACTAACTCTTTCGGTATGGATTTCGTGAATGACAAGGCAAATATGGACGACTTCACGCCTAATGAAATTCACATTCCAAAAGGTCAAAACGTATTGTTAAAAATACGTGCAAGAGATGTGTTACACAGTGTATTTTTACCTCATTTCAGAGTAAAAATGGACGCAGTACCTGGTATGCCTACATCTTTTTGGTTTGTTCCAACGATTTCTACTGCCGAAATGAGAGCAAAATTAGCTGCTGAAGGTAAGCCTAATGCAGAGAAGTTTGACTACGAGTTAGCTTGTACCGAAATTTGTGGACAAGGACACTTTGCTATGCGTCTGAAAGTAATTGTTGATGAACCTGCCGAGTATGAAAGATGGGTAGCTTCTCAAAAGTCTTTCTATGACCTTAACAAAGAGTATGTAGATAAGGTAGTGGCAGATGCAGCTCAAAAAGAAAAAACAGTAGCTTCTAATTAATCTAAGTCTTTTGGCTTTAAAAATCTAAAAACACAAATATAAACTATCATGGCGACAACTGCACACGACATTCATGCTCATACGCATGACGCACATGGACATGATGAACACCATGAACATCATGACACATTTCTGACAAAGTATGTCTTTACACAAGACCACAAAATGATTGCTAAGCAATTCTTGGTAACAGGTTTATTGTGGGCTTTCATTGGTGGAGCTATGTCAGGCTTGTTCCGTTTGCAATTAGGTTTTCCTGAAGCTGATTTAACATGGCTAAAACCATTGTTAGGCGGTTGGATAACCGAAAAAGGCAAAATTGACCAAGAATTTTATCTGGCATTAGTAACAATGCACGGTACAATCATGGTATTCTTCGTACTAACGGCTGGTTTGAGTGGTACTTTTAGTAACTTCTTGATACCATTACAAATTGGCGCAAGAGATATGGCTTCTGGTTTCTTGAATATGCTCTCTTATTGGTTTTTCTTCATTTCAAGTATGTTGATGTTTACTTCTATTTTTATATCAACAGGGCCTGCAAGTGGAGGTTGGGTTATTTACCCACCATTGAGTGCATTACCGCAAGCTATGTCTGGTTCTGGTTTAGGTATGACATTATGGTTATGTAGTATGGCTATCTTTATTGTTTCATCTTTATTAGGTAGTATCAACTACATTACTACAGTTATCAACTTACGTACAGTAGGTATGTCATTCACAAAGTTGCCTTTGACAATTTGGGCATTTTTCATTACAGCTATCATTGGTGTATTATCTTTTCCTGTATTGTTTTCGGCAGCATTGTTATTGATTTTTGACCGTCATTTTGGTACAAGTTTCTATTTGTCTGAAATTTATATTGGTGGCGAGGCTTTATCAAATGTAGGTGGTAGCCCTATTTTGTTCCAGCACTTGTTCTGGTTCTTAGGACACCCAGAAGTATATATCGTATTGTTACCAGCTTTAGGTATTACTTCTGAAATTATTGCTACTAACTCTCGTAAACCTATCTTTGGTTACAAAGCCATGATTGGTTCTATGTTAGGTATTGCTTTCTTGTCATTTATCGTATGGGCGCACCACATGTATATGTCAGGTATGAATCCGTTTTTAGGTTCAATTTTCATGTTCTTGACATTGATTATTGCTGTACCATCAGCTGTAAAAGCATTTAACTACATTACTACATTGTGGAGAGGTAATATTGTATTCACCCCTGCTATGTTGTTCTCTATTGGTTTGGTGTCTTTATTCATCTCTGGTGGTGTAACGGGTATTCACTTGGGCAATGCAGCCTTAGATATTCAATTACATGATACTTATTTTGTTGTGGCGCACTTCCACTTGGTAATGGGTGCTGCTTCATTCTTTGGCATGATGGCAGGTGTTTATCATTGGTTTCCAAAAATGTATGGTAGAATGTTAGATGAGAAAATGGGTTATATTCACTTCTGGTTTACTTTTGTTGGTGTGTATATGGTATTCTTCCCAATGCACTACATTGGTATTGCAGGTTTCCCAAGACGTTATTATTCTTGGACAAATTTCGATGCCTTCAACAGTTTTGCAGATTTGAATATGTTTATTAGTATTGCTGCTTTGATAGCATTAGCTGCTCAGTTAATTTTCGCATTCAACTTCTTCTATTCTATGTTCAGAGGTCGTTTAGCTCCTCTTAACCCATGGAACTCAAATACGTTGGAATGGACTACACCTCGTTTCCCCGGTCATGGTAACTGGGAAGGTGCTATTCCTTATGTATATCGTTGGGCTTATGATTATTCTAAGCCGGGTGCAAAAGAGGACTTTATTCCTCAAACTGTACCTCTTGCTCAAACGCCTGAGTCAAACAATGAACATGATAAACATGATTTAGAGTTTGAAAAAGAACTAGTATAAATAACAAAAAAGGAAGTCAAATGACTTCCTTTTTTGTTTACCCACAAGAGTTCTTAAAATAATCTTCATAGTTGGGGTTAATAGTTTGCTGTATCTTTGTAATACGGTCTAATCTTATTTTATCCCCATTAGCTAATAATACATATTCTTCTTTCCCTGCCGTAGTAATGAAGTCTTTTATGATACTGCTACTACTTAAAAGTTCATTCAATTCAGATAGGTATAAAATTTTTACACAAGTACCTTTGGTAGCGTAGTCTTGTAAAATATCATAGAAATTACAACTAATAGGTCTATAATGATTATTCATATTGTCAAATTGTTTAGAATGTATGATTAAACATATTGACTTTTACGTAAAATAACTATTATAGTTGAGTTGATACCTTTATCACTAATTTGTTATGCAACCTCTTGTTTCTATTATCTGTTTGTGTTACAATCATGATGCCTATGTCAAAATTGCATTAGAGTCGGTAAAGGCACAGACATATAGACATATAGAACTTATTATTGTAGATGACGGAAGTACAGACAATAGTGTAGATGTTATTCAAACATGGTTATTAGAATATCAAAGACAAAATAGTAATAGATTTACTACAATGCCTTTATTTATTCACTTGCCCCAAAATATAGGTAATTGTAAAGCCTTTAATCAGGCATTACAATATGCCAAAGGTAAATATATCATTGATTTGGCTGCTGATGATGTTTTACTACCTGAAAGAGTAGCTGCACAAGTAACATTTTTTGAAAAACAATCTGAAAAAGTAGGCGTAATTTATGCCAATGCAGCTTTTATAGATGAAAACGGCAAAGAATTAGGCTATTATACACCCCCCAATATTGTACTACCACAAGGCAATATTTACGAAGCTATTGTAGCTCGTACTTTTATTTGCACGCCTACTATGATGATGCGAAAATCTGTCTTGAATTTTTTAGATGGTTATGATGAAAATTTGAGCTATGAAGATTATGATTTTTGGGTAAGGTCTGCCCGCCACTACGAATATGCCTACCAAAATATTGTGCATACACATAAAAGAGTTTTAAAAACTTCTTGGGGTACAAAATTTTATGCCACACAAAACAACCCACATCTGGCAAGTAGTTTATTGATTTTTGCCAAAATCCGCCAAATGAACCGAAATAGTGCTGAAGATGCAGCCTTAGCTCAACGGATTCGATATCATTTACGCTTATGTTGTTATACCCACCATTTTCATTTAGTCGCAGCACACGCCCAACTATTGTCCGAGTTAGGGTGTTTGACTTGGAAAGATAGTTTTTGGGTAGTTGGTGCAAAATTACAACTGCCTTTTAATAACCTATACCGTTGGTATTTTCTATGGAAGCATAGGTGGGCAAAGTGAAACGTAAAGCCCAACTTTAATCAAAAATGCAGTTGTTTTCTGTCATTTTGTCAGCTATTTGTGTCATTGTATTGCCATTTTACTGTCAAAAACGGGGGTGTTACTGCCAAATAAGTGCTTGGCATACAAAATGATACTTGTTACACGAAACCGTAGAGGTTTTAACATTTAACTGTTTAATTTCATTCATAAACCATAAATCCAATACAACAATGGCAAACATCAATATTAAACCATTGGCAGACAGAGTAGTCGTAGAACCTGCAGCAGCAGAAGAAAAAACAGCAAGTGGCTTGTTCATTCCCGACACTGCGAAAGAAAAACCACAGAGAGGTAAAATTGTAGCAATAGGTGCTGGCAAAAAAGACGAGCCTTTGACTGTAAAAGTTAATGATACTGTATTGTATGGCAAATATGCTGGTACAGAAATCACAGTTGATGGCAAAGAGTATTTGATTATGCGTGAATCAGATATTTTTGCAATTATCTAAACTCCTGTAGCATAGTTCAGTCTGTGCCTTTTCTAAACAAAACACACCCTAACGGGTAGGTTACAATCTCAAAATTTTCTAATTAATAATTTTCTAATTAAAAATATGGCAGCTAAAAAAATTGTTTTCGATACAGAAGCAATCAATAAATTGAAAAAAGGCGTTGATACATTAGCAGACGCAGTAAAATCTACTTTGGGACCAAAAGGTCGTAATGTAATTATCGACAAAAAATTTGGTGCTCCTTCAGTTACCAAAGACGGTGTAACTGTAGCCAAAGAAATTGAATTGAAAGACAGCATCGAGAACATGGGTGCGCAGTTAATTAAAGAAGTAGCTTCTAAAACGGCTGATGCAGCAGGCGATGGCACTACTACAGCAACTGTTTTGGCACAAGCAATTTTTGCAAATGGTATCAAGACTGTAGCAGCAGGTGCAAATCCGATGGACATTAAGAGAGGTATTGACAAGGCTGTAATTGAGGTAGTTAAAAACTTAAAAGCACAGTCAAGAAGTATTACCAACTCTAATGAAATTGGTCAAGTGGCTACTATTTCTGCAAATAGTGATACAGAAATTGGTCAAATGATTGCAAAAGCAATGGACGAAGTAGGTAAAGATGGCGTTATCACTGTAGAAGAAGCAAAAGGTACTGACACTGAATTGAAAGTGGTGAAAGGTATGCAATTCGACAGAGGTTATTTGTCGCCTTACTTTGTTACAAACACAGATAAAATGGAAGCAGAATTAGAAAATGCTTTCTTATTAATCTGCGATAAGAAAATCTCATCAATGAAAGAATTGTTACCTGTATTAGAAGCAGTAGCTCAAACAGGTCGTCCATTGGTAATCATCTCTGAAGAAGTAGATGGTGAAGCATTGGCTACATTGGTAGTAAATAAATTACGTGGTGCGTTGAAAGTGGCTGCTGTTAAGGCTCCGGGCTTTGGCGACCGCAGAAAAGCAATGTTAGAAGATATTGCAGTATTGACAGGCGGTACTGTAGTTTCTGAAGAAAGAGGTTACAAATTAGAAAATGCAACTATCCAATACTTGGGTAGAGCGGAAAAAGTGATTGTTGATAAAGACAACACGACTATTGTGAAAGGTGCTGGTGAGCAAAAGAATGTTGATGCTCGTATCGCCGAAATCAAATCACAAATGGAAAGAACTACATCTGACTATGACCGTGAGAAATTACAAGAAAGATTGGCTAAATTGTCTGGTGGCGTGGCTATCTTGTATATCGGTGCAGCTACAGAAGTAGAAATGAAAGAGAAAAAAGATAGAGTAGATGACGCATTACACGCAACTCGTGCTGCGGTACAAGAAGGTATCATTGCAGGTGGTGGTGTAGCTCTTATCCGTGCTATCAAAGCTGTAGAAAACTTGAAAGGCGACAACGCTGACCAAACTACAGGTATTCAAATCGTAAGAGTAGCTATTGAAGCTCCTTTGCGTACTATCGTAGCTAACGCAGGTGGCGAAGGTTCTGTAGTAGTAAACAGAGTGAAAAATGGTAAAGATGATTACGGTTACAATGCAAGAGAAGACAAATTTGAGCCTATGTTTGCAGCAGGTATCATCGACCCTACGAAAGTAACTCGTTTGGCTTTGGAAAATGCAGCTTCTATCGCAGGTTTATTATTGACTACTGCGTGTGTAGTAGCAGAAGAACCAGAAGAAAATGCAGCTCCATCTATGCCAGCAGGTGGCATGGGCGGAATGGGTGGCATGATGTAATAACACCTCTCCTTATTCTGTTAAGAATAGAAGGTTAGATAAATATAAAAAACAGCTACTTCTAACGAGGTAGCTGTTTTTTTATTACAATGGATTAGCTAAATATTGTTCGGATAAAGAAAAATGTAGCCTATATTTTTTAAGCCACGACCTATTGATAACCCAATCTATCCAATAAGTTTTTCTTATTTCGCCAATCTGGTTCAACTTTTACATATTGTTCCAAAAATACTTTTTTGCCAAAGAACTTCTCCATGTTCTTACGAGCCTCGATACCTACTTTTTTCAGCTTTTCGCCTTGATGCCCTATCAAAATACCTTTCTGTGTAGGTCTTTCTACCAAAATTTCGGCTCTTACCTTCAAAATAGTAGGCTCATCTTTAAAAGACGTAATGATGACTTCGCAGCAATACGGAATTTCTTTGGTGTAATTCACAAATATTTGTTCACGAATCATCTCTGCCGCAAAAAATCTTTCAGGTTTATCTGTGATTGCCTCCTTGTCATAATAAGCGGGGTGTTCAGGCAAATATTTGATGATAAGGTCAAATATTTGAGCCGTATTCGTACCTTGTAAGGCGGATACAGGCAAAATTTCGGCTATTTCTAACTGGTCTTTGAGAGTTTCTTGCCAAAATTGTTTCTGTTCCTCTACTTTTTCTGGAGCTACCAAATCAATTTTGTTGATTAACAAAATGATTTTGGCGGTAGCTTTTTTGAGGGGTCTTACAATTTCTTCTACCGAAGGTGAGTCAAACATATCTGTAACCAACAAAATTACATCTGCATCTTCTATAGACGTATGCACAAAGTCCATCATGGCTTTGTGGAGTTCGTAGGCAGGTTGCATAATACCGGGCGTATCTGAATAGACAATCTGAAAATCATCTCCATTCAAAATTCCCATGATGCGGTGGCGAGTTGTCTGTGCCTTAGACGAAATAATAGACAGCTTTTCTCCAATCATTTGGTTCATCAAAGTAGATTTCCCCACATTTGGCTTCCCTACGATATTCACAAACCCTGCTTTGTGGGGTGTTGTAACTTCTTGATTATCAGGCATATAAATAATTTGTAAAATAAAACAGCAATATTTTTTAAAAAAGTTTACAAATATACTTGTTTTTCTCAAATAAACAAACGACCTTTGCAGGGCAATTTTGAAACAACATCGCGGGATGGAGCAGTTGGTAGCTCGTTGGGCTCATAACCCAAAGGCCGGAGGTTCGAGTCCTCCTCCCGCTACTAATGATAAAAGAGCATACGGTTTGTAAACTGTATGCTCTTTTTTATGACTTTACTCCTCATCTTTTTTCCTCGTCTATTCAATCTCTCATGGTGTATGATTATTTGGTAATTGGTCAGGGGCTTGGTGGTAGTGCTTTAGCTTACCAACTGACACAGGCAGGGCAAAAAGTATTGGTCATAGACAACCAATATGCAAATAGTGCCAGTCGAGTGGCAGCAGGCTTGTTCAATCCGATTACGGGTAATGAAATGAAAAAAACATGGTGGGCAGACCGTCTATTTCCCTATCTTTTGGCTTTTTATCAAGAAGTAGAACAGACAGTAGGGCAGCAGTTTTTGTTTCAATTACCTATTTACAAACCGTTTGAGAGTATAGAGCAACAAAATCATTGTTTGGCAGAAAGTATAGAAGGTATTTACCAAAATTATCTGAATCCTCAAACAGCTACTCAACGCTATGACACAACGGTTTTTCAGCCTTTTGGCGGCGTAGAAATTTTGCGGGCAGGTTATGTGGACACACAAGTCTATTTGGAAAGCCTTAAAGAGTGGTTGGTGGCTCAAAATGCCTATTGGGAGGAAGATTTTAACGAAAACCTCTTAACAATAACGCCAGATACGGTTGTGTACAAAGAAATAAAAGCTAAAAACATTGTTTTCTGTCGGGGTCGTGGAGATGCTAACTCTATTTTTTGGTCTTGGTTGCCCTTCAAGCACGCTAAAGGAGATATTTTGCAAGTAACTTTTACAGACGGAAAGTACGAAAATATTATTAACAAGGGCTGTTGGATTATTCCAAGAAAAGACGGCACTTATAGAGTGGGTTCGAATTATGATTGGACAGACCTTACTGATGTACCCTCCGAGAAAGCCCACAAAGAAATTACGGATAAACTGAATAAATTAACTAAATTGTCTTACCATATTATAGGGCAGCAGGCGGGAGTTCGTCCTACCAATACAGACCGCCGTCCTTTTATTGGCAGACACCCTAAGTATAGTAATTTGTTGATTTTTAATGGATTAGGCACAAAAGGTGTTTCTTTAAGCCCTTATTTTGCGAATCATTTGGTGGCTTATCTATTAAAACAAGCCCCCTTAGAGGCAAGTGTTGCAGTGGAAAGACATATTCGTTACTATTCTTAATCTTCTGGTGGTCGTTTCGTCTATTTTTGTAATTATCAATCAATTAAAAAAAAATGGTATATATTTTTTTTTACACCTCATTTTATTATATTACCATTCTTTATAAGTCATATAATTCATTTTTTTTCAATTTTTGTATAAAACTTACAAAGTTTATATAACTTTGAAAACCATTAATATAGACAGAAACTACAAAAATATATGGAAAATATAGTCCTTGAAGCAAATATGGAGCAATTTACGCCCTTTGTATATTTTAATTCACGAACAGGGGTTTGCGAAATTTCGGGTGAATCTTACTTAGAAAAAACTTATGCTTTTTATGACCCTTTATATGTTTGGTTAAACGAATATACTACCACTGTTCGTAAACCACTTACAATGAACTTCAAACTTCGCTATATGAATACAAGTAGTTCGAAGTGTATTTTGATGATGTTAAAAATCTTGAAGGATTACCAACAACAAGGCGGACAAGTGGCAGTGAATTGGTATATTAAGAAAGAAGATGAGGTGATGTTGGAAGAAGTAGAGGATTTGAAGGAAGAAGCAGAAATGCAAATTAATCTTATACAAGTAGATGCCTTGTAGCCGTTAAAAAAGCACAATCTTAATTGTTTGATTAAGATTGTGCTTTTTCATTTGTGCTTTATCACGCCTTCAAAAATATTTTGGTAGTACCCTATGAAAATGCTGTAAAGATTTTTAAGCCCTAAGATTAATTTTTTTGGCAATAAATATCGAAAGCACAATATTTCTTAGTAATTATGCACGTAAAGGCGTAGCAGTCTTGTTACGTGATAGTATTCATCTATTTTTATAGCAAAATTATATTCTACTCACTTATACAAACATGGCAGTATTAGTTAATAAAAATTCTCGTGTAATTGTGCAAGGTTTCACAGGCTCGGAAGGTTCTTTCCATGCTCAACAAATGATAGAGTACGGCACAAAGGTAGTAGGTGGCGTAACCCCCGGCAAAGGTGGTAGCAAACACTTAGACAGATATGTTTTTAATACGGTGGCAGATGCCGTAGAAAAAGAAGGTGCAGACGTATCTATTATTTTCGTTCCGCCAGCATTTGCAGCAGATGCTATCATGGAGGCAGCAGATGCAGGTATCAAGGTAATTATCACAATTACAGAGGGTATTCCTGTAAAAGATATGATGTATGCCAAAGAATTTATCAAAGGCAAAAATTGCCGTTTGATAGGACCTAATTGCCCCGGCGTAATTACTGCCGAAGAATGTAAAGTAGGTATCATGCCGGGCTTTATCTTCAAAAAAGGTACGATTGGTTTGGTGTCTAAGTCGGGTACTTTGACGTATGAAGCTGTTGACCAATTAACTAAGGCTGGTTTGGGACAAACTACAGCTATTGGTATCGGTGGCGACCCTATCATTGGTACAACGACCAAAGAAGCCGTAGAATTATTGATGGATGACCCTGAAACAGAGGGTATTGTGATGATTGGCGAAATTGGCGGTAGTTATGAAGCAGACGCAGCTCGTTGGATTAAAGAACATGGCAACAAAAAGCCTGTGGTTGGTTTCATTGCAGGACAAACTGCACCTCCGGGCAAACGTATGGGACACGCAGGGGCTATTGTAGGTGGTTCTGATGATACAGCAGCAGCCAAAATGAAAATCATGCGTGAGTGTGGTTTGCACGTAGTAGATTCTCCTGCACACATTGGCGAAACAATGTTAAGAGTATTGAGAGGCGGTAAATAATAAGCCTTTTGATAAAAAAAAGTCTTTGGCAAAGATATTTTCTTTGTCAAAGGCTTTTTTTTATGGGTACAAAATCGTATTTTTCTTTGCAGTATAGTTATTTCCACCAATTCATCAAAACTATGTCAATCACCTTACAAAAAGGCAACAGTGTCAATTTGAGTAAAAAAGAACCCGGGCTTAAAAAGATTATGATAGGTTTGGGTTGGGAGTTTCGCACAAGTAGCCAAGTAGATTTAGATGCCTCTGTATTTATGCTCAACGCAGTAAGCAAAGTACCCCAAGATGAATACTTTGTATTTTACAACAATCTACGTTCTCCAGACGGGGCGGTGCAACACACAGGCGACAACCGCACAGGCGTAGGCGATGATGACGATGAAATGATTTTGGCAAATTTGTCTTTGGTACAAGGTGCTATTACAGATTTGGTGTTTATTGTGTCCATTCATGAGGCTTTTCAACGCAGACATAGTTTTGGATTATTGAAAGATGCCTACATTAGATTGGTAGATGTGGAGTCTAAACGAGAAATTTTGCGGTATGATTTAGATGCAGAGTTTACGGCTTATACAGATGTAGAGTTTGGACGTTTGCAAAGAGTAAATGAGGAGTGGTATTTCCGAGCTTCGGGGATTGGTGGTAGCTTGGGTTTACAAGGATATGTAGATAAATATGTGTAAATCACCGTATCATAGTATAGTATGTCAAACTATAATTTTTGAAACTATAAGACTTTCAAAACCTTATAGTTTCAAAAATTAATTGTTTTTATCGTTGAAAGAAGTTAAACAGTTCTGCAAACTTATCGTTGGGTTGCACCACAACCACCATTAGCCCCAAAGCCAACAACAAAACTACCACCGCCAACCAATGTAAGGTATCTTGTTCTTGTTGGATAAAAACCCTGAACAAAGCCCACAAAAATAATACGGGTGTGCCAAAGACACTGAGAATCAACAAAATTTCATAGATAAACTTAAAAACAACCCATTTAAGGGCAAACAAACGTATGGCTATTAACACGAGGTTGAGTGCAAAGGCACTTAGCCCTTGATAAAAAACATGGTTGATTTTCATGATTATAGAGATTGTGAGCAAATCTAATGAATAGAGTTGATGAATAATGCCTTTTTAGCCCTCCTTGTGGGCGGTGCGACGTTTCGCAGGGTTGGGTGGGGCTATCACAAAATCACATTCATCAACCCTAAGATAGAAAAATTTACAAAATACACTGCGGACAAACTCTATATTTTATTAGGCAAGCATAGCTTTTTGTGTAACTTGCCAATCATTTTTACATATATCAACAACCATGAACTATATCGTTTCTTTTGAAAATGGCATTAAGACATTTTCGTTTAACCAACCCAAAAAGAAAAACCCTGTAGGGATAGATGCCTTTGAAGGATTGTTGGCTTGTTTGGCAGAAAGCCAGCAAGATGGCACAAAGGTTTTGGTACTGAAGGGCGAAGGCGGTAATTTTTGTGCAGGGGCAGACCTTACGGCAGGCATGGCGGATAGCCGTTTTGCAGACGTTGCTAATTTCTTGCGGAATTATGCCAACCCTACGATTTTAGGGCTACGCAAAGCTCCGTTCCCTGTCATTGCCCAAGTGCAAGGCATTTGTGTAGGCATTGGGTTTAGTTTGGCATTGGCTTGTGATATGGTGCTGGCAGACAAAACAGCCGTATTTAGCCAAATTTTTGCTAAAATAGGTTTGGCTACAGACGGAGGCAGTGGCTACTTATTGCCTAAAACGGTAGGCTACCACAAGGCTTTTGAAATAGCTACTTCGGCAAGTATGATTTTGGCGGAGGAAGCCCAAAAGTTAGGCTTGGTCAATCATTTGTTTGAAAATCAGGAGGAATTGAACACGCAAGTTAGCCAAATAGCTCAATATTTTGTTACTGCTCCTTCATTGGCTATTGCTGCTATCAAAGAGAATCTCAACGAAGGTTTTATAGAACATTTGGCAGCTACCTTAGAAAAAGAGGCGGTGAATCAGGGAAAATGTTTCCAAACGCAAGACTTTATGGAAGGTGTAACGGCATTTTTTGAAAAGAGAAAGGCGAATTTTACAGGTAAATAAGTAGCAAGAAGTAATTTTTAATTAGTAAATTTTTAGTTAATAAATAGACCTTAACAACGTCTATTTATTAACTAAAAATAGTACGTTAGCACTTAATTATCTACGAAGTTGTTTAGGATTGTAAAAAATTTCCAATCAAAGGTGTATTTCGTAGGTGTCCAATCTAAAATTAGCTTTTGAAGTTGTTTGCCAAAGAAAGTAACTTTTTCACAACTCCTACGTAGTGATAATAACTTGTACTCAGACCTTCAACAAAATCCCTCAATTACTTGACTAAAACGGTTATTTTGATACAGACGTATGAAATAAATAGAAAAAAAATTCTTTTTCTGTAAAAAAATACCGAAATTAACACCACTGAAACGTATGTACGAATTTCTGGGGCGGAGTACACCTCATCACAAGCTAATAGCTTGTTTTTGAAGCAGTTGTAGTTACTTCCAATTTCTTTGTTTTTTGGTACATTCTATATAGACAAGTTAACTCCAAAGCACTATGCAATATAAATATTTGGCTTTATTAGGTGTGATGTTACTACCTTTTGCGTCTGCGGTAGAAGAAGTAATTGCTTTCCGTACACCTACGACCTTGTGTCAAACCACTGAAGTTGCTTACCCTTATACTACAAAAGGTAAGTACGGTTTTACAGGAAAAAATGGTAGTGTGGTGGTAAATCCTAAGTATGACTACGCTGATAGTTTACGAGAAGATATGTCGTTAGTTGTTCTCAAAAACAAGTGGGGATTTGTGGATAAGTTTGGTAATGAAACTGTGCAACTTTCGTATGAAGAAGCTCATACTTTCAGCGAAAATTTGGCTGCGGTGAGCCTCAACAAGAAGTGGGGATTTGTGGATACACAAGGCAAAAAAATAATTCCTCTGAAATACGACTATGTAGGAACATTCCGCAATGGTTTAGCTCCTGTAAAGTCGAATGGCAAATACGGCTATGTAAACAAACAAGGAAATATAGTGATAGCTGCCAAGTATGATGAAGCACAAAATTTTAGTGAAGGCATGGCATTGGTGAGCAAAGACGGAATGTATGGCTATATAGACAAAACAGGAAAAGTAATTGCGACTTTCAAATATGATTTCGGTGGTGATTTCAAAGACGGTATTGCCGTTGTAGCTACAATGAATGCCGAAACAATGGAAAGTAAATATGGCTTTATCAATAAATTAGGCAAAGAAATTACACCTCTTAAATACGAAAATGCCTTAGGATTTTCAGAAGGTTATGCCTTAGTATCTGTTAATGGCAAATATGGTTTCATAGACAAATCGGGCAAAGAAGTAATAGGCTTAAAATATGACTATGCTGCAAGTTTCCACAATGGTTTAGCTCCTGTTAGTATCAATGGCAAATATGGATTCATAGACACCAAAGGCAACCAAGCTATTCCTATTAAATATGATGAAGTTTCAGGTTTTAGCGAAGGATTAGCCAGAGTAAAACAAGGCACTAAGTTTGGCTTTGTGAATAAAGAAGGTGCAGAAATTATACCTCTCAAATACACATTGGCTCACAATTTTAGCGAAGGTATGGCAGTTGTGGCTACAGGTGGTAAATTAGAAGGCAATAACTTGTCGGGCGGTAAATTTGGCTACATAGATTTAAATGGAAAAGAAATTGTGCCTACCAAATATGACCAAGCCGAACCGTTTGCAGAGGGTTTGGCAGTAGTGAAACAAGGAAACAAGTTTGGCTACATAGACAAACAAGGCAACGAGGTCATTCCTTGCAAATTTGAAGGGGCTGGCTCTTTTAACAATGGAGTTGCAGCTGTTATTGTCAATAATTTAGAAAAGAAAATAGACAAAGAAGGTAAATAACAAGACAAGTACATCATCAAAACACCCCTTTTATTCGTAAAAGGGGTGTTTTTGTTTTAATCCAATGTAAATTCTTCTTTCCAATTATCTTTTTCTTGCCAAGAAGGTTGTTCTGTTTTGACAAACAAGAAATTACCTATCACCAAATACATAATTTCTGTACGCATAAAGCAACGGTAGGCATCGTCAGGCGTGCAGACAATAGGTTCTCCTCTTACATTAAAACTTGTGTTTACAATAACTCCATAGCCTGTCCGTTTTTTAAACGTACTAATCAACTCATGGTAACGTGGGTTAGTTTCTTTGTGAACTGTTTGGATACGTGCCGAAAAATCTATGTGTGTGATAGCTGGCATATCTGACCGTAAATAATACAACTTTTCTTTTAATGGCAACGCATGATAATTTGCAGGCAATGTTTTGCGTCTTGCAGCCACTACAGGTTGTACTAATAACATATAGGGTGAAGGAGTCTTTTGTTCAAAATACTCCGCCACGTCCTCTGCCAACACCGAAGGAGCAAAAGGGCGGAAAGATTCTCTATATTTTACTTCTACATTCAACTTCCGTTGCATAGCAGGATTACGGCTGTCGCCCAAAATACTGCGGTTGCCCAATGCTCTTGCCCCGAACTCCATACGCCCTTGCACCCAACCTACACAATGCCCCTCATCTAAAAATTGGGCTGTTTTTTCACACAACTCACTAAAATTCTCAAAGTAATGGTACTTTGCCTTGTACTTTTTCGCCATGAGTTTTACGTCCAAGTCCGTAAACTCTGTACCCAAATACGAACCTTTGAGGCTGTCTAAGGTCTTAGCAACTTTCCTTTCTTTGCCAAAATAAATATGATAGGCAGCTTGGGCAGCTCCCAAAGCTCCACCTGCATCACCTGCGGCGGGTTGTATGAAAATATCTTTGAAAATATTTTGTTGCAACAATTTACCATTTGCCACACAATTCAACGCCACACCACCAGCCATACAGAGGTACTCTGCCCCCGTCAATTTTTTAGCTTCTTTTGCCATCAAAATCATGACCTCTTCGGTAATAGCCTGAATTGCCAAACCCAAATTGCAATGCGTCTGCGTCATTTCGTCCTCCGAATTTCTACGCGGAAAGCCAAATAATTTTTCCCATGCCTTGTCTTTTGCCATGCGTAAACCTGTTGCATAATCGAAATATTCTTGGTTGAGCCACACCGAACCATCAGGTTTTATTGCTACCAACTTTTCTTTAATTATTTGGATAAACCGTTGCACTTCTTCCGATTCGGGATTGCCATACGGAGCTAAGCCCATGAGTTTGTACTCTCCCGAATTTACTTTGAAACCTAAAAAATAAGTAAAAGCAGAATACAACAAGCCCAAAGAGTGCGGAAATTTCAGTTCTTTCAAGATAGAAATATTTTTACCTTCGCCCAAACAGATAGAAGCCGTAGCCCATTCGCCTACACCGTCTATGGTCAAGATAGCAGCCCTCTCGAAAGGTGCAGGATAAAAGGCACTTGCAGCATGAGAAAGATGATGTTCGGGGAATAATAATTTCAGTTTTTTCGTATCATATTGACCTACTTTTGACAGTTCTTCTCGCAAAAGTCTTTTCAAAAACATTTTTTCTTTCAACCAAACGGGAATGGCAGTAATAAAAGAACTCAAACCTTTTGGGGCAAAGGCATAGTAAGTTTCTAATAACCTTTCCAATTTTAGCAAAGGTTTGTCATAAAAAGCCACTGCGTCCAATTGGTCTATGCTTACGCCTGCATACTGTAAGCAAAATTTTACGGCATTGGCAGGGAAATTAGGGTCATGTTTTTTGCGAGTAAATCTTTCTTCTTGGGCTGCTGCTATGATTTCGCCATTTTGAATGATAGCCGCCGCCGAGTCGTGATAAAATGCCGAAATACCGAGAATTGTCATAGGTCATGTATAATTGTGCCAAAATAACTAATTCAAAATAGCTATTTACAAGACTTTATCAATTTTAAGTTTTTATCAGAAAAAACTTTTCAGGAAAGTGTTTTTCAGTAAACAATTATTTTTATCAATCCGTTTCAAAAACAAGTAGTTGCTACGAATTAGTTTAGATTATTTTAAAAAATAAAAATATTACCAATAGTTTGATAATCAATAACTTAAAATAATTTTTAATTAAAAATTTACTACTTAATAATTGTGCGTTAGCACTCACGCAACTCATTTTTCATCAACTAAAATATTTTGAATATGGCAACTCCAAGTATTAATCTCATCTCTGCCCTCCGCAATACGGCTGCTCATCTGAAAAAAGGGGCAAAGTACCAATGGGGACACATGGGACAGTGCAACTGTGGCAACCTTGCTCAAGAGCTTATCCAAGTGTCTGCTGCCGAAATTCACCAACACGCCTTGTTGTCGAGGTCTGGTGATTGGTCTGAACAAACTGCCGAATACTGCCCTACAAGTAATCTTCCTTTAGACCTGATGATTACCAAAATGTTGGCAGAAGGTTTGACGATTGACGACCTGAAAAACCTTGAAAAATTGTCTGATAAGGCGGTTTTACGCAGGATTCCCCGTTATTTATCGCACAACTCAAGAGAAGACGTAGTGTTATACATAGAAACTTGGGCGAAAATGTTAGAAGAAGAATTATTGGAAACCATAGAGTTACCAGTATTTGCGACTACCACCCATGCTCCTGTTTTAGTAACAGTCTAATACTTTTTCTATATTTTACTATGATTCTTTGCCCCAAACCGTACATTTGTGGGCAAATTTTTTTGGCAGTTTTTGCTTTGAAAACACCGAAAAAAAAGTAAAAAATACTATGCTTGCATAATAATTTTTGTATCTTTGTGCAAACAAAAGAGTAATCAATTCGTTAATCCTTCAACTCATAAAATCATACAACAATGAAAATTTTAGTGTGTATTAGTCACGTACCTGACACCAACGCCAAAGTCCCTTTTAAAGACGGACAACCCGACTTGGCAGGCGTAACTTTTGTGATAGGTCCTTATGACGATTTTGCATTGGCAAGAGCCGTAGAGATTAGAGATGAAACTAAAGGTAAATTGACCGTATTGAATGTAGGGGGTGCAGATACCGAACCTACTATCCGTAAGGCATTAGCCATTGGTGCTGATGACGCTATTCGTGTGAATGCGAACCCAACTGATGCGTACTTTGTGGCTCAACAAATCGTGGAAATTGCGAAGGCAGAAAACTACGACTTGATTATGATGGGACGTGAAACCAGCGACTACAACGGTGGACAAGTACACGGCATGGTAGCTACGATGTTGGGTATTCCTTGTGTTACACCTGTGATGAGCCTTAAAGTAGAAGGTGGCAAGGCAGTAATGAGCAAAGAAATTGAAGGGGGCAAAGAAGTAGTAGAGGCAGCATTGCCATTGGTATTGGGTTGCCAAGAGCCTATTGCAGAGTGGAAAATCCCTAATATGAGAGGTATCATGGCTGCAAAAACTAAGCCTTTGAAAGTGGTTGAGGCAGTTGGTACGGCTACTCGTACTTCGGTGGTAGCCTATGAAGCTCCTGCGGGCAGAGGTAACTGCAAAATGATTGACAAAGACAATATTGCAGAGTTGGTGAACTTGCTAAGAGCAGAGGCGAAAGTAATTTAATAGTGGCTAACTAAATCTTGTGTTTATGGCATTCAGTGATTTTAAAACCATATTTGATGTAGCCAATAGCTACCAAACTACACTGACAAAGAGGTTTCTTTTTCAAGGAGTTGTACCTATGAAACTATCTTCTGAGTTTATGGAAGATTTGTCTTATTGCTTAGATATGAAAAAGCCCAACCCCAGCGAAATAGCCTTATCAGAAAACCTTATTTCTCCTATTATAAGGTATGTAGGTAGGCAACACCGCAATATTGTGATTTGGAGCAGAGAATATGATTTAAAAGTAGATGATAAATTATTTGGAACACCAGATTATTTATTTTCATACACCGAACAGCCTGATACAATTTCTAATACTATGCCTTTGGTATGCGTTTCCGAAGCCAAAGTAGATAATTTTACGATGGCATGGGGGCAAACCTTAGCCGAAATGGTAGCTTGCCAACAACTTTATCCCTCAATGATTATCTATGGCTTTGCAAGTAATGGTGAGGTTTGGCAGTTTGGAATGTTGGATAAAAATGTATTTATCCAAGATAAAAATAGTTATAGTATAGCCACACAAGCCGAACAAATTGCGGGTTTGCTGAATCACATTTTTACACAAGCTGTTCAAGAAGCAAAAAAATATTTAGGTAAAAATTAGTTTTACTTTTAAAAATACAATATCAATATGTCTGTATTAGTATATGTGGAAACCGAAGGTGGTTCTCCTAAAAAATCTTCCTTAGAGGCAGTAGCTTACGGTGCAGAAGTAGGCAAAAGCCTTGGTAAAAAAGTAGTGGCTGTAGTGGCAGAAAACTCTGCTGCTCAATTAGCTGCATTAGGCAACTATGGAGCTACTGAAGTATTGCAAGTACAAAATGCTCCTGCCTTACAAAGTGATGTAGTGGCGGAAATTGTGGTACAAGCTGCGAAAAAAGTAGGTGCAGAGGTAGTGGTATTACCAAAATCTACGTTGATAGATGCGGTAGCTCCTATCGTAGGCGTAAAATTAGAGGCTTCTGTGGCTTCTAACGTTATTGCATTGCCTACTTTGTCTAATGGTTTTGTGGTACGCAAAGGCGTATTTACAGGCAAAGGCTTTGCAGATGTGCAGTTATCTAATGCCGTAAAAGTATTGACAGTGAAGAAAAATGCCGTAGCTGCTACGCCAAGCAATGCGACTGCAACGGTAAGCACATTGGACGTAACTGTGGCTGCAAGTGCTGTAGCTGTAAAAGAAACGCACAAACAATCTGGTGATATTTCTTTGCCAGAGGCAGACATTGTTGTTTCGGCAGGTCGTGGTTTGAAGGGACCAGAACATTGGAGCATGGTAGAAGACTTGGCGAAAATGTTAGGTGCTGCTACAGCTTGTTCTAAGCCTGTATCTGATATGGATTGGAGACCACACCACGAACACGTAGGACAAACGGGTATCAAAGTTAGCCCTAACTTATACATTGCTTTGGGTATTTCGGGGGCTATCCAGCACTTGGCAGGCGTGAACTCGTCTAAGGTGATCGTGGTAGTAAACAAAGACCCAGAGGCTCCGTTCTTCAAATCTGCGGATTATGGTATCGTAGGAGATGTGTTTGAGGTAGTGCCAAAATTGCACGAGGCTTTCAAGCAAATTTTGTAAAATGAATTACAAACCCTTTCTTTTGAAGTTAAAAGAAAGGGTTTGTATTTTTAATTAAAAAGTTACTTATTAGCATAAATAGCGTAATACCCACTGTAGAACGGACTTTAGTCCGTTTTTTGTATATTTTCACCAACAAATTTGTTTTATATCCAAATCCTTACTTTCATTGTTAAAAACGGACTAAAGTCCGTTCTACAGATACTGCCAACTCGCATTAATTAATAATTGTGCCTTAGCACTTATGTTATGCTTTTACTCCAAAAACTAACTTTATTGAACTTCAAAAACTATGAAGAAGTTACTTTTACTTTTTCATCACAACTAAACTGTATAGTAGGAGAAAACGGTGTGGGTAAAACTAACTTATTAGATGCCATTCATTTTTTGTGTCTTACTAAAAGTGCATTTTCGCACATAGATACGCAACATATACGGTACGAAAACCCTTTTTTTATGCTACAAGGGTGGTTTGAAAAAGAAAATAAAAGCTACCAAATAGACTGTAGTGTGCAGAAAGAAAAAGGTAAAATTTTGAAAATCAACAAGAAAGAATACGATAAATTAGCCGAACATATCGGGCAGTTTCCTTGTATTTTGATGATGCCCTACGATACGGACTTGATAAGAGAAGGCAGTGAGTTACGCAGAAAATTTTTTGACAATGTAATTTCACAAATAGATAAAATTTATTTGCAAGATTTAATGAAATATAATCATTTATTGAAACAAAGAAATGCTTTACTAACACAATTTGCCGAAGGAAACTACATAGACAAAGATTTGCTGCAAAGTTATGATGTACCATTAATGCTACTGAACATAGAGTTATGTCAAAAACGCAAAGATTTTTTAAAAGATTTTGTGCCTTTGTTACAACAATACTATCATTTTTTGAGTGAAGGGAAAGAAGTCATTAGTTTAGAATATGAAACGAATGTTAGCCTTACAGACTTTTCAAGTGCTTTCCAAACTTGTTTTGCCAAAGATTTGGCTGCTCAACGCACTACGTTGGGCATACACAAAGACGACTACGCATTTAAGTTTAATGACTTGGCTGTAGCAAAATTTGGCTCACAAGGGCAGCAAAAAACTTATGTCATTGCCTTGCGGTTGGCACAAGCTGCTGTGATAGAACAACTTACAGGACAAAAACCTTTGTTGCTATTAGATGATATTTTTGACAAATTAGATGAAAACCGTATCCGAAAATTATTGGCAAAGATAGATGACGGAGAATTTGGGCAGGTTTTTATTACAGATGCACGCCCAGAAAGAACCCAAAGCCTTTTGCAAGCACTACGGAGAGAAGTCAAAATGATTAGCTTGTAAATCAAAAATTTAGTTGTAAAAGATTTGCTTTAGTATTTGACTTTTAGGCGTAAAAAAATAGCTTTGTAGTTTAAACCCTTAATGACACAAAAAAGTAGTGAATCCTTACTTTTGCGGTTTTATAGCGGCACTTTCATATTTTTTATTAGACTTTTAACAGATTCAGGAAATATGTTGAACATTGTTCTTTTCGGTCCTCCGGGTGCAGGGAAAGGCACTCAAAGCCAAAAACTAATTGACAAATACCACCTCGTACATCTTTCTACAGGCGACTTGCTAAGGTCGCAAATTGCCGAAAAGACCGAATTGGGGCTAAAAGCACAAGAGTACATGAACAAAGGCGAATTAGTGCCTGATGCGGTAGTAATTGGCATGATTGCTGACAAAATCAAGTCTAATAGCAACGCCAAAGGCTTTATTTTTGATGGTTTTCCTCGTACAGTTGCCCAAGCAGCAGCCTTAGACACGATGCTCAAAGAAAACGGTACGGCGATTTCGGGTATGGTGGCTTTGGAAGTAGATGAAGAAGAATTGACAAAAAGAATTATTTTGCGTGGGCAAACTGCCGTTCCGCCTCGTCCAGACGACCAAGACGAAACGTTGGTACGCAAAAGAGTAAGTGAATATAATACAAAGACAAAACCTGTGGCAGATTTCTACGCAGGACAGGGCAAATTTGCCTCTATTTACGGCATTGGCGAAATAGAAGAAATTTTTGGACAAATCTGCAATGTAGTGGATAAATTGCCAAAATAAGTGCAAAATTGTAAGTGTTAGCAACTAAAAAAGGTGTCATTTTCCACAAATGACACCTTTTTTAGCATTTTTATACTAAAAATTAAATGGTTTTCTTGTAGAACGGACTTTAGTCCGTTTGTGTATTGTGTCAAACGGACTAAAGTCCGTTCTACAGTATAAAACCTACCTCACCAACAACTTCTGCATTTCCACGCTATCTGGCGTAGTGATTTTGTAAAAGTACATAGGTTGGTTCAAATCCGAAACATCAATCGTAACTTGGTAGCTGCCCACCGCCTTTTTTTCATCTACCAACGTTTTGATAGTTTTTCCATTCGCATCTAACAATTCTATCAATACATTGCCTGCCGTTTTTACTTCGTAGGCAATATTGCTTTGCGAATTGGCGGGGTTCGGAAATACATTGCTTGGCGTAGCAGGCGTATTTTCTTTATTTTCTTCTTGTATCAAACTTTTAATCACACTTTCGTTTTCATTAGGCGACATCAACAAAAACGCAGCAGGTTTCAAGCCCTTCAAATGCTGTTTCAATAGCCCTTTTCCGCCATGTCCACCATGTTTTCCGCCATGATGTTTATGTTTGCCATGATGACGGTGGTGCGTGCTATCAGGTTGTGCTTGTTTATATTTTTCGTGAATAGCTTGTATGTCTTTTTTCCACTGTTCTTTTTGCGTGTCCAAAGGATTGAGCAAAGCATTGATTTCGGCTTCGTATTTGGCAGCTATTAATTGAGCCTCTTGCATAATTACGTGGATTTCACCATGTAAATTTTTTAGTTCGGTGCGTTGTGCCTCCGACAACTCTCCTTTTTGGCGAATGTCCTTCATTTCTTTTCGCCAATCTTTCTTTTCGCCCTTCAAGGCTTTTAATTTATTGCGGAGTGCCTCAATTTTCGTTCTGTCTTCTGCACTTAGTTTGGTTTCTAACATTGCCCTTTTTTCTTTCAAAACGGGCATTACTTGTGCGTCTATGTACGACAACATTTCCTGACGCATTGCCTTGTTGCGAGGTTTATCTTTATCTGGTGGCGTGGCTTGTGTTACACTAACCGCCAATAGGTACAAACCAATGAATAAAAGAGTAATTAATGATTTGGTTTTCATGTTCTTACGTTTTTAAAGTGAATGTTTGTTAGTAAGATGATAGTTATTGAAAAAGGTTTAAGACATTGGTAAAATTTATAGGTAAAAAGATTTTTTTTGAAAAAAATGACTTATTGTAAACTTTTTCTAAACGAGTTTAGTTATAGGCTTGAAATACTTGTATATACAAGTATTTTTTTCTAAAAAAACACTTTTTTACAAAAATGAAAAAACAACATATTTTCTCATCAATGTTGGCATTAGTTGCCGTTATAGCTTTTGCTTTTAACTTCAATACAAAAGCAGTTTACAATGTGGACAGCAAAGCCTCAAAACTTACTTGGAAAGGCGAAAAAGTAACTGGTTTCCACGCTGGCGAAATCAAATTGTCAAAAGGTTCTTTCACAGTAGAAAACGGTAAATTGACAGGTGGTTCATTTGAAATAGACATGAACAGCATCACTTGTACAGATTTGCAAGGCGAATATGCAGACAAATTGGTAGGACACTTAAAAAATGATGACTTTTTTGGTACAGCTAAATATCCTACAAGCAAATTTGTAGTTACAAAAGCAGTATGGCAAGGTGGCAACAACTACAAAGTAACGGGTAACATGACTATCAAAGATGTTACGAAAGAAGCTAAATTCAACGCAGTAGTAACTGTAACAGGCAACGAATTGAAAGGCGAAGTAAAAGACTTAGTAATTGACAGGTCTGAATACGGTATCAAATATGGTTCTGGTAGCTTTTTCGATAACTTAGGCGACAAAACTATCTACGATAACTTTACATTGAATTTGACGATTGTAGCAAAACAATAATTTTATTTCCAGCTATGACTTACCTCAAACCTGATGATAGCAATATCGTCAGGTTTTTTTGTTTCGCAGATTCAATCTAATACCAATTATAGTTGGTATAATTTATTTTTTCTAAGTACGCATAACTAATTAATTGATAATATTGTACCACAGACTTTAGTCTGTGAGTCTTTGATTATCAAGAGATTACAGACTAAATTTTCTGGTGCATTTATTTTTTCCAATTACTTATGAAGCTCAATCCTAACATTACTGTATAATTTTAGGTTTTTATGCTTACTTCCGCATCACCGCCACACTGCCCGTTAAATCTTTACGAACAATGTTGCCTTTGCGGTCTTTGCTCCAATAGACAATGACATATTGGTAATTGTCCACAGGTACGTGGCTACCGTTGTAAGTGCCGTCCCAGCCGTCTTCTTCTTTGAATACACCGTCCCAACCTTCATTATTTTCGGGGTCAATGAATTTATCAAAGATAATGTCGCCCCATTTGTGGTAAATCTGAATAGAAATCCCTACCAAATCACTTGTTAAAGGTGCAAAAGTATCGTTAAGTTTATCTCCATTGGGCGAAAAAGCCGTTGGCATTTTTACCCTTGCCGTACAGTTTACTTTGACCGTAATCGTATCTTCTGTTACACAGTTGCCTGTTTGGGTTTGTAAGCTGACAATGTAGGTAGTATCTAAACGGCTTACGTCCAAAGGGGCTAAGTTATCACTGCCCACTGTGCCTGTGCGTAGTGGTGTGCTGCTGCCCTTCATTTGCCATGTATAAAGGTACGTTTCGCCTGCCTCTCTGTTCGTCAATTCGGCAGCCAAACGGTGCGTATAAGTGCGGTAAGGCGGATTTTCTATTTCATTATTCACCGAAAAACACAACAAAGTATCCCGATTCAAATTGATTTGAGGCGTATTTTTGTAAATCACTTCACAAGTTTGTTGGTATTCGCAGTTGGCTACTTTTACGGTAACGGTATAAATGCCTGCCTTGAAAATCGGAATCGTAGGGCTTTGGTAGCCGTTATTCCACGAATAAGTGGCAGGTAAATTACTTGGGTTCGTGGCATCTAAAACTGTTCTTTCTCTTTCACACAACAACAAACGAGGAGGCAGTTTTTTGATAGGAATGATTTTTACGCATACCGTATCCGTATCCATACAACCATTTTCATTAAAAACTTTGACCACAAAACAACTATCCGACACAATCGTTACATTGGTGTTGGCTGTCGTAGCTCCATGCGACCATTCATAACGTATGCCTCCTGAAGCATTGAAGGTTACAACATCTCCACTACACACTTGCATATTCTTTTGCGTGTGAGCTACGGCTACAGGCAACGCATGAACAAAAATACGCAGACTATCACGCACCACTTCGCAAGAATTGCCCCATGAGGCAGCCACCCAATACGTTTTCCAACCACTTTCTTGGTGTATTACCCTAAAAGTATTGGTATTGGTTGCACCTATTACCAAACGACTTTTGTCTTGTAAACTATCAAATTGCCATTGGTATTGGCTACCACCTGTTACTTTGAGCAACATTGTATCGCCTACGCAAACTGTAGTAGGGGCTTGTATTTTCGGTTGTGCTTTTCGTTCTATACTTACTTTAATTGTATCTCTGTTGCTGCAACCTGTGAATATATCTTTTACCTCCAATTCTACCGCAACTGTTGGGTAATTGCCTGATGCCGAAGGTGTTAAGCCTAATGTACTGCTGTTTAGGGCTTGTTGGGCTGCTGTGCCTAAAATTTGGTTGTTAGCTAAATTTTTCCAACTGTAACGTACCGTTGTAGGGTGCATAGCATCAAAACCATTGCCTAACAAACTATTTGTTTCACAAAATTTGGTGTCTTTGCTAATGCCTTCGCCTTTAATTTTGGCTACTAAAGACGGGTTCACCTGCACCACAAACCGCAAACGAGTGGCTGCACACAACGTATTTGCCGTACCTACGGTTACGGTATAAGTAAATGTACCTGCGGTGGTAGGGCGAATAGTTACTTTGGCGGTAGCTGGCAAGGCGGCGGCGTTGGGTTCGGTGCTTGTCCATTGGTAAGTCGTGCCACCTGTTGCTTCCACCGTAAAGGTTTCGCCCAAACAAATTTGTTGGGGGGCAGCCGTTTTGAATTGGGCAGTAGCTTTTTCTACAAACTGTACTGCTATCGTATCATTGCTCACACAACCCGAAGGCGGAATGACACGCACCACATAACGGTTGAGCAAATAGTTTTTGGCTATGTTATACGTCAAAGGCAATGTAGGCGTAGTAGCTAACACCACATTTTCGCCAACTTTTCGCCATTCATAACGGAAAGTAGCCAAGTGGGTAGCTTGTTGAGCATTGAGCAATACGGTGCTGTCTTGGCACGCCACAATTTTCTTTTCGGCATTGGTAGGCGAAATTTTTACCGCAGGAAAATCTGCAATGAATACATCTGCCCAAACTACTGCATCACACTTATTCGTTTGTGTTTTGTCAATGACTTTGACAAAATACCGCCCTGATTTATCCACAATAGCTGATAGCTTATTGTCGCTAATGCTGGCAATGCCCGCACCTGACCACAAAATATCGAAGTTTTGAGGATTATCAACTTGTAAATACAAGGTATCTTTCAACTGGCACACGCCTACGCCATTGTCAAAACCCAACAATTTTACTGTAGGGTTATTGTTAAAATCTATTTTTACAGTATCTGAACGGCTGCAACCTGCCCCTGTGCTTACTTGCAAGGTGTACGTGCCTGCTTGCGTAATAGCGTAGTTGGGCGTAGTGGCTAAGGTGGTGGCTGGAGCATTGGGCGTAAACCATTTATAAGTAACGTCTGCTGTGTGGCTTACATCAAAACCTACAATCGTATAAGGTACGTCATTAGGGCTGCAAATGGTTCTGTCTTTGCCCAAATCTACGGCAGGTAAGTTGTTGAAAAATAATAAAATTGTATCTTTTGCCTCGCATTTGGTTGGTGAACTTTCGTCTGTTACTTTGACCCAATAAGAACGTAAACCTCTCAATGTATCTGCTTGTAAACGAATACTTTTGGTGGTAGCTCCTGTACTCCACAAATATTTGACAGTGGCGGGGTTGCTGTTTGTAGGGTCTGCGTCTAAAACCGTAGGCACATTGCCACAAACACTTTGATTTGCCCCTAAATTCACTTTTGGCGAAGGATTGAAAGTTACCGTTACTTGTTTTATAGTGCTGGCACAAGCTCTATCATCTGTAATTTTTACTTGGTAAGTGCCTGTTTGTGAAACTCTTAGCGAAGGTGTCGTTGCTAAAACCGTAGAGTTACTTGTATTTGTCCATTCGTATTGTGTAAAAGTCGTGTGGCTGGCTTCGTAGGCACTTAACAAGACATTGCCCACACTTTCGCAAGTTGTGATATTGTTCAAAGTTGGAGCTTTGGGCGGTATTACAATGAATGTATTGACCGTATCACTTGCCGTACAACCATTGGCAGCCGTAAAATTGTAGATAATTTGTACTTTACCCCCTGCCGTAATGCTGTTGGGGTTAAAAGTTACGCTATTCGGTGCGGTGTTCGTAATGGGTGTACCGCCATTGATGACAAACTGTCCACCTAAAGGCGTAGCATTAAGGTTAAAATTGGCGGTGTTGCTACACAAAAACTCGTCTATGGTCGTTGTAATGTCTGCCACAGGCGAATTATTGATGATAAAAGTTTTTTCTACCGAATCTTTACAACCTCTCTCCGAAAAAGCAATGTAACGCAACGTATATGTACCTGTCCCTAACAAAGTGGTACTGTAAGGGGGCTGCATCACAACACCGTTGAGTTTGAAAATACCACCTGTAGGGCTAACCTGTGGCACAATCAAAGGCTCTTTGTTACAATAACTGTCTTTGATTGTCAAAGTAGGTTTTGGCAAAGGGTAAATGGTAACGGCAAAAGGCGTAGTCGTTTTGCGGAAACAAGTAGCCGA
This sequence comes from Cytophagales bacterium, assembly GCA_947457925.1. Taxonomy (GTDB): domain Bacteria; phylum Bacteroidota; class Bacteroidia; order Cytophagales; family Thermoflexibacteraceae; genus JAAFKA01. The sequence goes on from CANGYA010000001.1 coordinate 65,516, forward strand.
TTGTCTAATTTCTACGATATAATTGCCTGAACCTGTTGTTGCGTTGTCGGCTACGATTAGTGTGTCTGCCGTAGCTCCTGCAATGACTGTATTATTTTTGTACCATTGGTACGTCCAAGTTTGTCCCGTTGGGGCTTTGAGGGTGCGTAAAATACGGCTTTCTCCACTACAAAAAATAGGCACACCCAAGACCGTTATTACAGGATTTGGCAAGGCAGAAACCGTAACGGTAACGGTGTTAGAGGTACTATCACACAAACTTAACAGACTTTTATCTTTAATTTTCACATAAAAATCAAAAGTGCCTATGTCGTTGGCAGCAAAAGTATAGTTTTGCGTTGTGCCTACCACAAATCCATCTTTGTACCAAGTATATTCATAATCTATGCCTGTGGGGGCTGCAATGGTCGTAAAGTCCACATTATTACCTTGACAAATCGTAGTTGTGTTGGCAGTGGCTACGGCAGCAGGTTTGTTACGTTCTGTAATTATCAATTCATTGGAAAAAGACACACAAGCCCCTGCCAAATCTACTTTTAACCGAAAAGTATCGGCTATGCTGGTATTGTACTGTTTGTTAGTTGCTCCCAATACATCAACAAAAACACCATTAATTTTACGTTGCCATTGGTACGAAAACGAAGGATTTGTTGTAGTCGTTGTGCCTTCTAATACCAAACTTTGCCCTTTACAAAAAACAGTTTGGTCATTTGCTCCTTTAATTGTAGCCGTAATGGCTGTACCTGTAACAGTAACCGCATTGCTAAGAGTCTTACAACCGTTACTATTGCTAATCAAACAAGTATAAGAGCCTGTTAATGTAGGCGAAAAAGTATTGGTAGGGCTACCTAACCAAGTGCCTCCGCCTGCCAATGTATCTGTTCCGTTGCGTATCCATTTGTAAAAAAAGCCTGCGGTAGCTGTTAAAGTTGGGTTAGGAGTTGCACAAATATCTAAATTGGCAGGGCTGATGCTGACATTTTGAGGAGTTTCTACAATGGTTATTTGTATAGCAGGACTTTCGCCTTCGCAAAAACCTCCACGAATAATTTTTACTTTGTAACTACCCGAATTATTAGGAACACTTGTATCAACATTCAAGGTAATGTTATTACCCACCAAATTATTGCCTCTGTACCATTCTACGACTTGATTCGGTTGGTTAGGAACAGATAAGGTAAGAGGTGTACCTACACAAACAGTCCTGTTTGCTCCTAAGTTGGGGGTAGGTATATCAAAAACATTTACCGTTTTAGTAACTTCATAAGTATTAGAGCCACCACAACCTGCCCCTGCTGCTAATTGGGCTATCATTTTGACGATAAAAGTCCCTGTGCTTGTATAAGTATGCGAAAGATTATTGCCTGTGGCTACAGGGCTACCATCTCCAAAATCCCAAGAATAACTTAGGACATTTGCCCCTGTTCCTACTACGTTAATAGTTTTGTTTGTTCCGCAAATTTGTGGCGGTGTAATGGTGAAATTGTAAGAAAGGTTCTCGAAAGTAGCTCCCACAGAATACATATAGGCTACGTCTGTATGTACCCCATAAGCAAAGGCTGCAAATTGTTTGTTGTTGGTTGTACTCAAACGGCTTGTAATCGTAGCCGTTGCACCTGTCGTAGTACCTAATAAAATACGAGCATAAGAATATTCATTGCAATTTTTAAAACTTACAAACTGCGGAGCAATAGCTTGTCCTGCGGGGTCGTTGGGGCTTTCATTTACCCGTAAATCACCAATGTCTGTAGTTTTCATTATCACATTTACATAATGAGCAGAGTTTACCGCATTGTTATTGTCGGGGGTAGAGGTAAAAATAGCTTGGTCTGTCATTTGGTTCACAGGATTCAACGAAACCATTGCAGGGTTTCCATGTAAAGAACCATTGCAGCCTCGCCCTTTCATGTATTGCAAGACCGAAATAGGATTGTTACTTTCTACACAAATTCCATCTGCCAAAGTGCTATTAGAAGGGTTGGCATCAATAGATACAGATTCATTTGCATTTAAACTAACATTCGTAAGAGCTGTTCCATTGTCTATAAC
>CANGYA010000002.1 GCA_947457925.1 Cytophagales bacterium
AAAAAATCAAACCCCGTTGTTTATTTTGAAATCCCAGTAACTGACATTGACAGAGCAATAAAGTTTTACAAGGCTGTATTCCACTTTGACTTTGACAAAGAAACTATTGACAATAATGAAATGGCGTTGTTCCCTTTTGCTGATGAATACTCAGGAATTTCAGGAGCATTAGCAAAAGGAGAAATTTACAAGCCGACAAAAGACGGAGTAGTTATTTATTTCAAGACAGAAAATATTGATGAAACACTTAGATTGGCTATATCAAATGGTGGACAAATTTTATATCCTAAAACAGACAATGGAATTGGACTTGTTGCTGAATTTGAAGACACAGAAGGAAACAGAATTGCATTATATCAAACTAAATAATGACGACAGAAAAGACAAAATAGAATGAAAATAATACCAGATACACCAATTATCAGCGAAGCCTTACAAATCGTAAAAGCCGCTTTAAGTGATAATATTTTCAACCATTCGATGAGAACATATCTCTACGGATATGAATTTGCCAAAAAACGTAAAAGTGTATTCTCAGAAGAAGAACTTCTGTTAGTTGCTTTGTTTCACGATATTGGTTTTTATTCACCCTATCAAATTAAAGGAAAACCATTCCAAATCGGAAGTTCTAACGCACTAAAAGAGTATTTATTAGTGCATAAAAAAATACAGCCAGCAAGAATTAATGCGATGATGGAAGCCATTGATTATCATTTTCAATTTAAGCCAAGATGGGATAAAGGCGAAATAGCTGGACTACTTCAGGTAGGGGCACATATCGATGTGATGGGAACAAAAGCAAAATCAATAGAAAAAGAAAAGAGAAATCAAATTCTAAGAGATTATCCTAAAAATTATTTTTTCTTAGAGTTCAATACTTGTTTAATTAAAACTTTTACAAACTTTGATACTATCAAAGGACTTTTTTATCCTGAAAATTGTTGTGGAAAAACTCATTATTTAAACCTTAATTTATAATTATATGGAACTATTATTTAGAATTATTCTATTTGTTGCAGGGGTTATTAACCTCCTTCCTTCATTATTAGCATTTCTTCCTGAGAAGATAGCCAAATCCTATGGGATTGAAATACCTAACCCAAATTATGAATTACTACTAAGACATCGGGCAATTCTTTTTGGAATAATTGGTGGACTTATGATTTATTCTGCAATAGTTAAAAAACACTACGAACTTTCAACTATTGCTGGATTAGTTAGTATGACATCATTTATTATACTTTACTTCTTAATCGGCAACGATATTAATTCGGAGCTTAAAAAAGTAATGATGATTGACGTTGTTGCGACAGTAATTCTTTGCGTTGGATTTATTTTATTTTTGCTTAAATCAAAAACATAAAACAATGAATTAATTAAACAGAATAATAATCAAGTATTTAATAACAAAGTATATCATAGTTGTTCCCTTCGCAAATATATACATTATTCACAATTATAAAAATAGTGTTTGACGAGTAAAAAACCGAAGTTTTTGAAACTCAGTTGGCGGTTTTTGAAACCAGAAGCAAGCCTAAGTTTTTGATAAAAGCAAGTCAAAATAGGACTTGCTTTTTGTTTTTTCGTATCTTTGCGATAGATTTTTTTAATAACGAAAAATTATGAGCAAAAAACTAATTCGTTTTGATTGGGCAGTCAAGAAATTACTTCGCAACAAAGCTAACTTTGTAGTGCTGGAAGGTTTTTTGTCTGAACTTCTATTTGATACAATTAAAATAGAGAGAATTTTAGAAAGCGAAGGAAATCAAGAAACAGATGATGACAAGTATAACCGAGTGGATATTTTAACCCAAAACTCTAAAAATGAGTTAGTTATCATAGAAATTCAGAACACTTATGAAATAGACTACTTTCACAGAATGGCTTATGGAACTTCCAAAGCCTTAGCAGAACATTTAAGTTTAGGGCAGGCTTATTCGCAAATCAAAAAAGTAATTTCTATCAATGTCGTTTATTTTGATTTAGGGCAAGGTAAAGATTATGTTTACAAAGGTAAAACAAACTTTGAAGGCTTACACGAAAAAGATATCTTACAACTTTCAATACAGCAGAAACAAACTTTTGCTAAACAAAATGTGTCAGATATTTTCCCCGAATACTACATTATCAAAGTCAATCAATTTAACGACATTGCAAAAGATACGTTGGACGAATGGATTTACTTTTTGAAAAACAGCGAAGTCAAAGACGAATTTAAAGCAAAAGGCTTGGTGGAGGCGAAAGAAGTTTTAGACATTATGCGTTTGGATAAAGAACAACAGTATGGTTACAATCGTTATTTAGATTATTTGCACGTCAAAGCAAGTGAAGCACTTTCCTTACAAATTGAGGCAGAGGAAAAAGTAAGGAAAGACGAAAATCATAAAAAAGCAGTTGAAATGGCTAAAATTATGTTAGTAAATAATGAGCCTAACGAAAAAATTATGCTATATACAGGCTTAACCGTTGAACAAATAGAGCAACTGCGTAGCGAAACAGAATAAAACTGTGCCTAACATTATGTTTGCGAAAAGGCGGGCTAATGTGCTAATTTGAAACTTTTGTACTTTCTATAAACTTTGTGCGTAGGGCAAGGGAAGTGCTATTAAACCCCGCCCTTCGCAAACATTTTTCCGTTGAACAAAATGCGAGGCTATGCCTTGCTCGTTGGTCTTAGAGTTAGTGTCAGCGTACTCTAAGACCTTTTTCTTAGCAAATCTCCAGATTTGCGGTTATATTTCATGTTGTACTAACTCAGCACAAAAGGCAAGTATTACAAGGAGTTTTAAACTTAAACCCCATTATAAATAAAACAACCTACACTTTATGAGTGTAGGTTGTTTTATTTGAATTTTATTAGCCAAAATTAACCATTTTGGTTTTGGGCAATGTACTGTTCTATTTCTTTCAAAGAAACATAGCCATCATAATAGGCTTTGCCCACAATAACGCCATATACTCCCATGTCATTCAACCGTTTGATGTCGTCCATAGAACTCACACCACCACTTGCAAATAGTTTGACATTAGGGAAAATACTAATTATTTTTTTGTATAAATCAAAGTTTGGCGACTGCAAAGCCCCATCTTTTGAAATATCTGCACACTTCAAATACATAATACTACGGTCTGCATAATATTCTATGTGTTCCATCAAATCTATTTGCGTGTTTTTTAACCTACCACTTACAGCTACTTTGCCATTGAGTACGTCTGCACTTAAAATAATTTTTGACCGACCATAAGAAACTATCCAAGAAGAGAACAATTCTCGGTTGGTGGCAGCTACACTACCTACAGTAACCATTTTGGCACCATATTCAAAGGCTTTGCTCACATCTCCAAAAGACTGTATGCCTCCGCCAAAATCTACGTTGAGTTGCGTATGCCCTGCAATAAGTTGCAAGGTAGGGTAATTGATGACGGTACGGCTTTTTGCACCGTCTAAGTCAATAATATGTAAACGGCGGATACCATGCTCCTCGAAACGCATAGCTATTTCCAAAGGAGTTTCTTTATAAACGGTTTTGCTGTTGTAATCTCCCTTGATGAGTCTTACACATTTGCCTTCTAAAATAGACAAGGAAGGGATAATTTCTATCATAGTTGTTGATTTGTGTGTTAAATAATAAATTAGGTAATCCAATATACTATTTTAGTATCGTAAGTCAAAGGTTTTAACTACTTTTATCTTGTTAAATGCCTTTGTAAGATTGTTACTACAAACATAACACTGCCAAACGATAATCATGACTTTCTATCGTAAAACTTTTTAAATAAAGCAACTCATAAGTTTTAAACAAAAACTTATGAGTTGCTTGGTATGAATAATATATAAGGTAATTTTTGTGTTGGTAAATGTACCGTACTCTTTAGGGTGCAAGGTCAAGTTGTTAAAAATTATATTTTAACCTTGCCCCCTAAAGAGTACGGTACATTTGATAAGTACGCAAAAACGATGTTACTTAGAACGAATAGCCTCTACGGGGTCTAAATTGGCAGCAGAAATAGCTGGCATGATACCCGACAAAATGCCTATCAGCGTAGAAATCAGCAAGCCTTTGCCAATGTGCGACATATTTATCACAATCTCAAAACTGTCTGTTGATAAGAACGTAAGCATAGACACCAACAGCAAACCTGCCACCCCACCAATGCCACTTAAAAAGATAGCCTCAAACAAAAATTGAAACAAAATGAAGTAGTTTTTTGCTCCTAAAGATTTTTGAATGCCAATCAAATTAGTTCTTTCTTTGACAGACACAAACATAATATTGGCAATACCGAAACCTCCCACCAATAAAGAAAAGAAACTAATGAACCAACCGGCTTTGGTCAAAATACCAATCAAATTATCTATAAAATTTGACAACATTTCGGGACGGTTCAACGAAAAATTGTCTTCTTGGAGTGGTTTTAGTCCTCTTACGCCTCGCATACTTTCTCGTAAATCTGCCTCCAATAACTCCAGCCCTGCATCTGCACTTGGGTCGCCTTTTACCGCAATCGTGGGGTTGAGTCTTCTTTTGTTGCTAAATACTTTGATGAAATAGTTGTAAGGCGTGATACAAAGATTGTCTGAACTTGGCGTATCCAATAGACTTGCCCCTTGTTTTTTCATAACGGCAATGATACGCACTACTTTATTCTTAATTTTTATTTCTTTGCCAATGGGGTTTTCAGTACCGAACAAGTCTTCTGCCAATACAGCACCAATAAGGGCTACATTAGCTCCACCTTCACACTCTTGCATAGAGAAATAACGACCTGTTTCTATTCGCACATCAGACACTTTGTCGTGGTAGTAAGACACGCCAATCACACTGATACCACTTACACTGCTGTTGCCGTGCTTGGCAGTAAGGTTGCCACGCACTGCCGAAATAGACAGGGCGGTAGAGGCGGTTAGGCGTTTTTCTAAGGCTTTGTACTCGTCATATTTTGGGGTAGGACGGTTCACGTATTTCCACCAGGGGTAGTCATCTACAAAAAGCCAAGGCCATTTGGCTACATAAATGACATCACTGCCCAAGAAGTTAAAACTGGCTTTGATACTTTTTTCTAATGTATCGACCATCGCCAATACGCCAATGATAGCGAAAATACCCACCGTAACCCCCAACAAAGAGAGGATAGTACGCAAGATATTTTCCCGCAATGCTCCTAATGCAAATAGGAGGCTTTCATAAATAAGTCTGAGAGTGAGTAGCATAAAGATTTTTGAGTTAGCAGGCACAATTTCGTATTTTTTTCTTGAAAATAGGAATCTTTGAAAACAAAATAGCTAAAAGATTTGATTCTACTATGATTTGTACGGAGAAGTTGTTTAGGATTGTAAAAGATTTCCAATCAAAGGGGTATTTTAGGTGTACAATCCAAAAAAATTTTTATGGAAATCTTAAGCAAAGGTAGTATTTGTAAGTATATTAGAGTTTATGAATAATTTTTTGTTATAGCCCCACACAACCCTTCTCACAGGGAGGGGTGAAAAGTAGTTATTCATAAACTCTATTTTACCATACCTATAAGTAGGGAGTTTTGGCAAAACCCTCAATAATGATGGGGACACCTAGTCTTTACGATTGAGATTGTTTCAGCAATTCTCTATCGGTTAAAAATAGGCGTACAGTCTCAACGGCGAACTGTGGCTTTTTTTACCCATAAAAGCCATTTTTAGCTCCAAAAGTATTGCTTGGCAAGTGGGTTTATTATCATTTTCGTGAGTAGGTGAAGAATGGCTAAATTTACTACTTTTATAATTTATGGTCATTTTTATACGAAGAATGGTCAGAAAAACTAAATCCTAAACAACTTCTACATTAGATGTTATTAAGGTTTTGTAACATAGACTTTAGTCTGTGTAGTAGTTATTTGATTACCAATATATTACAGGCAAAGAATAAAGTCTATGCTACAAACTTTAATAACTTCTATTATTCTTTAACATATTTCTTATTTATAGCTTATGTTTCAAATAAATTTACGACCATCTTTTATACACCTTTTAGTTAGTATTATACAGTTGTATTGTTGGGTAGGTCATTCGGCTTTAGCACAAAACCCTGACGAGGTAGGTAGTTGGAGTGTATTTAATACCAAACTTAATTTTAATAGCAAATGGTCGGTATTTGGAGAAGGACAATTAAGAAGCTTAGGGTTTTATAATCAGTTTCATTATTACGAATACAAAGGAGGATTTAATTACAAACTTAATAAGAGTTTTTCTTTTTCTGTGGGATTAGGTCATTACAACACTTATCAAGCAGGGGGAAGTTTTGTTACACCCAAACAGAATGACGAGTTGAGAAGTTGGGTACAAATAACAATGCAACAGTTTTTAGAAATCATCAAGTTTGAGCATAGGTATCGTATTGAACAACGCTGGCAAAGTAAAGGGTATAGGAATAGGTTTCGTTATAGATTTAATGTAGCTGTTCCATTAAATAGTAAGGAGTTAAAAACGAAAACTATTTATACGATGACGTGGTTAGAGGTTTTTGGTACAGACATTCCGCCCTATTTTGAGAGGCTGCGTTTTTTTACAGGTATAGGCTATGATGTATCTCCTACGGTATCCTTACAAACTGGTTGGCTGCGTCAATTTGACTACAAGGTAGTAGATGAAATAGGTCATAATTTTTTACAGTTTTCTTTGTTGCTTGACCTACAATGGAAAAAAGAAAGTAATAAGTCTTTACCAACTGTTATTGATTAAAAAGGTTGGCTTCAACACAAGATTTTGAATTTGTTTTTTTTCGCAAGCATAAACGCCATTATAGCTATTCCATGCTATAATGGCGTTTATACTTTTATTGATGACTTACTGTTCTTTCTTAGTATAGTTAATTTTGTCGTAGTACACTGCGGTTTCGTTGCCATAAGCATCTTTGAAACGGATATAAACAGACCTTTCTCCGTAGCCACCTTTGTCCAATTTCCACATCATAATCTCTGCGTAAGGTTGCCATGTAGCTCCGTAGAAGTCTAAACCGTTGCTTACTAAGATTTGTGTGGCTTCTTTGGCTGCAATTTTTAGTTTTACTATTCGGTCTGGGTGTGTCGTTTGTTCTGCCCCATCGTCTATGACTATGGAACAATCTGTTGGTGGTGTGTTATCAAAAATAATTTCAGATGAAGTTACAGCCGATTCGTTTTTGGCATCATCTCTAAATTTTGCATAGATTTTAGATTTGCCTTGTTTCGTAAGTTTCCATTTTAAGTTTGTACTGTAGGGTTGCCATGTAGCTTCCGAAAAGTCTGCGTTTTCACTTACTAACATTTCCAAACCATCACGAACAAATAATGTTAGTTGAATATTAGCATCTGTGGTAAATGTTTTGGCATTATTAATCGTTATTTTCTCATCTACTGGGGCTTGTGTATCTATCATTACGGTTGCAAAAGAAGGTTCTGCCACGTTGCCGCCTTTATCCCTAAACTTCACGTACACTTGTTTGAGTCCATCTTGTGAACCATCATTTTTTACTTCCAAATTAAACTCTACTTCGGGCTTAAATACCTCCCAACGGGCATTATAAAAATCTTTTTGGTTAGATAACATCATATAAGCTGCCCCTTCAGACTGTAATTTGAGTTTTACAGGCTTTGTAGGATTACTAATAATTCCGTTTTCGGCTTCTATTTCTATGGCAGAATTAATGGGCGGAGTACGGTCAAGAATAATTTTATCATTGACTGCCGCACTTTCTTTGCCTTGTGCATCTTTGAATTTGGCATACACGAATTTATCACCCTCGCCATTTTCTAAAATCCATTGTGGCAAGGTGGGGACGTATTTCTGCCATGTAGCTCCTCTAAAAGTGCTATCATTGGCTATCAGCATTTGCAAAGCCCCTACAGCTTCTATTCTCAAGGCTACTGTACGAATTTTAGTGTAGGTTACATTGGCATTGATAACAATTCTTGTATTAGTAACTTTTGATTGAGCCTTTACAGAGTTGGCAACCGTTAAACCTACTATAAATAGGGAGCAAAATAAATATTTATGATACATAAACTAAGTCGTTTTGGTGAAACAAATTTTGATTAGCAAAGAAAAGAGTGTGCCACAAGCTATATTTTTTGATTCAAAATTACTACTACTTTTTGTTTTTGTTACTATGGCTATACTTAGTAACTCTCTACCAACATTTCTATCGTCCCATATACAGACTCACTTCCCTTAATAATTGCTTTGTTATGGCTAAATGATAGGCTATTTGTGAGAAGTCTTGTTGTTTTGCTTGCTCGTCTGCATACTCCATGAATTTCTGCATTCTTTCTAAGCCTATTACGCCTGAACTTCCTTTCAATTTATGAAAACAGTTTTTAATGATGGTATATTCTTGTTTTCGCAGAGCTGTTTCGGCTTCGGTTAATGCCTCTGTACTTTCTTCACAAAAATCGTTGAGGGTAGATAGCCAAAATTCCTCATTCATATATTGTTTCATATTTTGAACAACTTGTGTGTTAAACATGGGCAACTCTGCTAATCTTGCCATAGAAAAAGGCGTATTTTTTTGTGTACTTTGCCCAACTAAATCACTGGTAACTTGTGAGTTAGGTTCTATCCATTGTTGTATTTTCTTGATTAGTAAGTTTGGATTAATTGGTTTTGCTACACAGTCGTCCATTCCCTCTCGTATAAATTTTTCTTGTTCTTCTGGTTGCGAAAAAGCACTAATAGCAATGATTGGTGGGCATTTTTCTCCTAATAACTCTCTAATTTGGCGAGTAGCCTCCAAACCATTCATCGTGGGCATCTGAATATCCATTAAGACAAGGTCAAATGCTTGTTTTTGGACTAATTCTATGGCTTTCAAGCCACTATTTGCCGTTGTTACTTGAGCATTTGCCTTTTGCAAAATATGTTGGGCAATAGTTAAATTTGTCTGTGTGTCATCTACTACCAAAATCTTAGCAGATTTTGTCAGTAGATTGGTAGTGGTATTGTTATCTTTAGTACGTATATTCAATACGTCTTTTGCAGTACAAGTAGTAATAGGAATGTTGAACCAAAAATTACTTCCTTCCCCTAACTTAGATTGCACACCTATTTCGCCCTGCATCAACTTGCATAATTCCTTTGAAATAGCCAAGCCCAAGCCTGTACCATTATAAGATTTTTGGTAGGCATTGTCTATTTGATAGAAACTATCAAACAATTTATGTTGATTTTCTTCTGAAATTCCAATTCCTGTATCTATTACTTCAAATTTCAAATTTCTATAACTATCATGCGTAGATGCTATTTCACTCACGACGATTTTCACAATGCCATTTTCGGTAAATTTAATAGCATTTGACACTAAGTTGGACAAGATTTGCAGTAAACGAGTTTCATCTACCCAAATAAAAATAGGCACATTTCTGGGTATTTTATACAATAGTTTTGTTTTTTTGATAGATGCCTGATGCAGAAATAAACTATGCAGTCTTTCTAATAGCTCGTCTAATGCCACAGGTTGTGGTTTTATTTCTACTTTGCCTACTTCCAACTTTGACAACATTAAAATATCGTTTAGGATACTTAGTAAGGTTTCAGATGACCTTTTCATCGTCTGAATAAGGTCTTTTTGGTAAGGAGTCAAATAGGTATCAGACAATATGTCTATCATGCCAATCAAACCATTCATAGGAGTTCTTATTTCGTGGTTCATATTCGCAAAGAACTGCCGTTTAATATCTAAGTTTTTTTCTGCGATATTACGAGCCTGAATCAATCTGTTTTGATTGAACAGACGGTTCATTTCTATGCCCAAGACATTGAATAAGGGCAAGTAGTGGGTAGCCTGCGATTTTGTGAACTCATTGATTAGTACCCATTCTACCGAATTTTCCCCCTCTATAGGAAGCAGAACAACTGGGTATTCTTGTCCTTTAGACATAACCTCATTGGGCAAGAAGAACACTTCTTTGTGTTGAAAAATAGTTGGATAGGCTGAAGCATCTAATTCAAAAAAATTTGTTACTACATGGTTACTCAACGTCATTTGATAATCTAAATAGGCTCTATTTAAGTTTTTTTGTACTTTGTAGTAGCCTCCTCCATTTATATATTGTTTGTTTTTTAGAAAAGTTAAAAGTTCTTTAAAAATTTGAGTTGCCTCATGATTAAAGTCTATATTTTTTAGTATCTTTTTAATATCCAACAAGTCTTGTGGGTTAATCAGGCTATAACTTGTGTAGGAGCTGTGCATCATAGGAAGTTCTTTGCACAAAATACAGAGTGCCTCTTGCCCCTTGTAATTGAGTTTCTGCAATAACATTTCACCTTGTTGCACCTCTTGTTCTTCGTGAAGTTGGAATAGAAAAGTAGTTTGTGTTACCTCATCAGAGTTCCATGCCTCATGAAAAGAATTATGTAAAAAAGCAGTATCCACCTTTATTTTTTTTAGTAAAACAAAGGAACTATTGCCTATCAAATTTTCCTTAGGCTCTTCTAAAAAACGAACAGCCATTGAATTAATATCAACAACTTTTAGATGGCTGTCTATGATAATGGAAGGGAAAGGAGAGTTATCAAATAGTTGTTGGTATAAATTCATACTTTTGCGTATAGGATAGGTGTACTAAGCTGTATTTAGGGGCATCTAATAATAGCACAAAGGCAATTATTTTTAGCTATGAATAAAATAAAAGATGTTTTTAAATTTTAAAAAAGCATTATCACTAACTTAGTGTTTTTTATTAAAAATTGTAATAATGCTTTGCTTATTAAGTGGCTAATATCTCTGTTTTAACAATTACTTTCCTAAATACAGTACGTTGTAGCACTTGTATTTGGAAATAATAAATGCCATCGTCCAAGTCATCTACATCAAACTCCTCCTCATTCGCTGGGCTTAGTGTTTGCACATAATCCCAATGTGAATTATAGACTTTGATTGTTTTTGTGTCTGAAGGCGGCATCCAAATCAATTCATTTTTAGCCTCTCTGAAAATAGCTGCTTCGTGCCGAATCATGTCCTCAAATTCTTCACATTGCACATCTTTGAACAACCATTTATAGGCTATTGGAAATTCTCTGCACCAAAACCATTCACTGTGCATACCGTCTGGGCGTGCTATTAGTTCTAATTCATCTTTCTGAAAACCAATACTTTGCAGTGTAGCATACATCGTTTTCATATTGCTAATCATGGTCGAGCTTTCTCTTTCGCCACCAATCATATAGATTTTGGTAGGCAAAAACTTAATCCTTTCTCTTACCACTTTGAAAATATTATTGCCAAACCAAAAAGAGGGCGAAAAAATACCTAATTTAGAAAAAACTTCGGGGTGTTTAAAACCTGCATACATCGCAATCAAAGCCCCCATAGAACTTCCAATAATTCCTGTGGTTTCTCGTTCAGGCATCGTACGATAATGCCTGTCTATGTAAGGTTTTAAGGTATGCACCAAGAAATCTATGTACGCATCTCCCTCTCCGCCACCATAATTTGCATTTCTCCAAGGCGAATATTCATTGAGGCGGTTCATACCTCCGTTATCTACGCCTACGACTATAGCCCCATAGTCGCCTTGTGCTTGTAGTAGATTCATGGACTCATCTACCTGCCACTCTCCGCTATAAGAAGTAGAAACGTCAAAAAGATTTTGCCCGTCTTGCATATAAATAACAGGATATGCTTTTTCTGTCTGGTGGTAATCTAAGGGCAAATAGACCCAGACTCTGCGGTTACGCTGGAGTTGGGGCATATAAAAGTCGTTGATAATCGTAACATTGGGGGTAGCTGTGCTGCGTGGCATCTCTATGACTAAATCTTGCCAACGGACACTCCCGCCTATTATTCTTAAGGTACTACCTGTTATTTGGTGTTTAAATGGCTTTTCTGTCTTGACTCTCGGCTGCCAATTACCTTTCCAAAGTTTAAACGGCACTACTTTTTTAACATCATTTGTACTCACTTGTGTAAAGTTTTATCTATAAAAAATAGCAAATAAGTTGTACTGATACAATTCACTCTGTTGTATTTATTTTTACAAGTTACATAAAAAAACATTTCTTAACAATATCTTGTAAGGAAATTAATAAATTTACAACTAATTAAAGGCTACATTGTTGTTGGACTGATGAAAGTATTAATAAAATTAGGGGTGCTTAGTTAGTTGCTACTTGGTTATCAACAAAAGGGAGAGTAGCACAACTATATGCTTTAAAAAAGTATAATTTTATTGCTATTTATTTATTAGTCAAAATATAACTATTAGTGTAAAAAATACACTCAGTTTTATGTTTTACTTATATTCAATAGCTTAAAAAAACTTACATATTCTTGTTTATTAATATAACATTTTTTAGATTTGCGACAATGATTGATACAATCATATTTATCGGCTATGCTTCTTTCATTTGCTTTTAGCAAAAAACACACTTCCTACTAACAACAAATTTTTCATTAGTACAAAGAATGCACTTAGATACTTGCAAACTTTTTTGAAATCTATGATTTCATATTGAGTTCTTGCTGTAATTTTTTTATGTGTTCGTCAAAAACTATTCATCTAACTTATTAGTACCTCATGACGTAGTAGAATAGCTATTAGTCAGGTGATTTGTTCGATTATTTGTTATCATACATTCTTTAAAAGCTATTTTTCTATATTTATCATCTAAATCATCATACTTTTATGAAGTTTAACATTTTACTATTGTTATTACTTTTTATTTCGTACTTTAAGTTATGTGCCCAAGTGTCATCGGAAACACAGTTTTCGGTCATACGAATAAAGGGTAAAATCTTTAATATCAGCCAAAGTAATAAAGAAATTAGTCGCGGCGATAAAATTAAAGCCACCGACCAGCTTCGTTTTCTCACCAAAGACAGTAAAGTAAGAGTAATAGCCCCTCGTCATGGTACTTTCGATATAGGTTTGGAACAGACCAACACAGCGAAAGAATCTGAATTGATGGCGTTTGTAAAAAATGTACTATTGCCACTGCCAAATACCAATTCTCTTTCTACAAGGGCAGTAGAGTTAGACGCAGTGCAGGATTTACAGGAGCATTTTGGGGAAAAATTTGCGATTATTGGTGATACTTACAAGATGCGTATCAATACCGACAAGTACCCTCTAAGTGCTAACCAATACTTCATTTATCAGTACACTTATAATAATACAAAGGTAACTAAGAAGATAGGTATAAGTAAAGATACTCTTATTTTTGACAAGAAGAAACTGTACATCGTAGGTGCATCGCCCATCTCACCTACCGATATAGCAGAGGTGAGCATAGCCTATATGCGAGATGCACAAGCCACAAGTTTTGAGGCTATCAGCACTCTAAAAGTAGATTTTATAGAACTGAATCACCTACAAGATGACTTCAATACGTTGCGGGAGTTTTACCTTAGCAAAGAAGTTAGTCAAGAACAGGCTTTTGATGAAAGTTTGGCGTATGTGTCAAGTGCCTATGGCAAAGTTGATATAAAGTATTTTAAAGATTGGTACGAGAACCAAATGCGTATGCCCTTGCCCAACACACAAAATACACCACCAGCTAACCCCAATACATCAATACAACCCGTTACAGAAACAAAACCCGTTACAGAAACAAAACAACCAAGTATAGATAACAGCAAATCTACGAATGATTTATACAGTTCGCCTCACGTCATTGGTATGATAGCTGCCCCAGATGCGGTGCAGGCGTATGTGAATGGCAACTATGATTTATGCTTAAAATTAGTAGAAAAATACATCAGCACCCAACCATTAGACATGGCAAAGGCGTATGCTCTGAAAGGCTTGGCTTTGTATAAACAAGGTAAGCCGACAATGGCGTTTGTGGATTTGAACAATTCAGAGTTTTATGCTAAAAATGATGCGGATTTTGTGGCAAGTTTTTATGCCCAAGCTGCCTATTATGCTTTGCAAAATAAAGAACCTATTGCTATTCGCTATTTGAGATTAGCCATAGAAAAAGGCTTTAATGACAAAAGTAAACTTACGGCAGACGTGGATTTTGAGAATATCAAAAAATCGGCTGCCTTTAATGACCTTTTGAGTAAAATTAAATAAGCATAAACACTAAGTGCTAATGCACAATGATTAATTAGTAAATTTTTAATTAAAAATTATTTTAAGTTGTTGATAATTAAGTTGTTGATAAAATTTTTATTCTAAAAAAATAATCAAAACTAATTCTTGGCAACTACTTATCTTCTCATTTTTTAGTATGAAAAATCAAATACTATTATTGGTAGCTGCGACATTGTTAGGTGCTTGTTCGGCAAACGACGAAGAAAAAGTGTCCAAAAGTAATACTTTAGACAGTCTTTTGATAGTAGCTAATATTGAAAACCAAAAACGGAATGAAACGGACTCTTTGATGAATTTATTGGGTGTGGCAATGGATTCTATGAATCATCTGCAAAAAGAGATTCAAGAAGTACGCCAACGCAAAGGTTCTATTCGGGGGTCTTCGGGCATGACCACCAAGGTTTCTCAGTTGGAGCAGCTTTTGCAACAAAGTATGTCTAAAATTACACAGTTGCAAGACAAATTACGAGATGCTGAGATGCTCAATCAACAAGCCAATTCCCAAATACAAATGTTAGGCACGCAGCTCAATAAATTGAATGAACTGAACCAACAACAAAGTGGGGATAATTCTCAAATAGCAGCCTTACAAACGCAAGTAGAAAGGCTCAAAGAAATGCAACGCCAAAATATAGAAAAAGACCAACAAATAAAGGCTTTAATCAGCCAGATGGAAAAACTAAAAATCAATAACACACAAAGTAGTGCTGCGATTGGTGGTAGTAATAAAGAAGTAGAGGAACTTAAAGCATTGTTGGAAACCCAAAAAGACATTATGCGTAAGCAAATGGCAACCTACCAGCAAGAAATAGCCAATTTGAAACAACAAGTCAATACTACAGCTGCCGACAAAGGACTAACCTTGCCTACATCGGGAACTAAAGAGGTAAGCAATGCGGGTTTGTTGCGAGTAATAGACCAGCTCAAAGAGCAATTATTGATTAAAGAGGAAGAAATAGTAGCTTTGCGAGCCGAACTCAAAGGCGTAAAAGAAGTTTTAGTAGTTGTTAATCAAGAAAGGGAGGCTTTGGCTCAAACAGTAGTACAGAAAGAGCAAGAACTAAAAACAACCCAAGAGGTACTTAGCCAACAACAACAACAAGCCGAAACCCTGAAAAAGCAAATGAAAATAGTAGGCGATATTCGCAATCTATTGGCAGAGGGTGATAGTGAAATAGCTAAAGGCGATGAACTTAAAAAAGGTTTGGGCAAATTGTTTAAGAAAAATGAGGCGAATGAACACTATCAAAAAGCCTTAGCTTTGTATAGACGTGCTGCGGATTTGGCATACCAACAAACGGAAATTCCCGAGAAAACCATCAGAGAAAAAATTAAACAAGCAGACGAAAAACTTAAATAGTTTGAGCAGCATTTTTCGGAGATTAACCCCTAATTTTGATTAGTCGTTAATCTCTGCCTTCTAACAATGACCTCGACAATGGCTCAATACTCCATGAAAAGCCTCTACATACCAATATGACAAACTTCTCTTTATTTTATCAATTTTTTAATAAAAAAAGGTTTATTCTCTTTGCTTTCCTCAATTCTTTGTTGATGACAGCATTTACTTTTATTTGGTTAGCTTCTCCGTTTTGGTCAGGAGATGAAATTCACCTTATACAGTACACCTCTGCCTTCAAAAGATTACTCTTTACCAAAGAGATGCCTTCTCCAGACCGTTTCGTATTTGTAGATATAGCGTGGGAGAAAGACTTGATAGACAAGATAGACAATGACTTTCCGATTGGTAAGCAGAGTATTGTTAATAGACAATCTTTATATGAGTTTTTCAGAGAATTAGATGAAAATAATGTAAAACCAAGTTTTGTTATTTGTGATGTTTCTTTTGTAGAGGCTTCTGATAACACTACAGATAGCTTATTTTGTGGTGTATTGAAAAAATTTCCTAACCTATTAGTAGCTGCAGAAAAGGGTGATAATGGCATCATTTTACCAATTTGCAAAGATGTTCCTTACGGCATCACGCACTATGAAACCATCGAGGAAACAAAGTTTATCAAATTTCCATTAGTAGTAGATTCTGTTCTGTCCTTGCCACTCAAAATGTATATGCAACTACACAAGAAATCATACGAACATGGACGTTTTTTTAACTATTTGGGAGGCAAACCCATCATTAGTAACCCCATCATAGACTTACGCATACGCAATTACCACCTCCAAAAAGGAGAAAATTTACAAGCAGATAGCAGTAATACTATAGGCTTGGCTAAAGCAGCAGACGACTATGTGAAGTACCAAAAAATGTATATGTCTGATGCCTTAGTAACTTTTGAGTCTGTGGTAGATGCAGAAGAAATACAAAAATTATTTAATAATAAAATTATTGTGATTGGAGATTTTGAAGATAGAGATATAAAAGAAACTATTTATGGCATGACCCCAGGCGCATTGATTCTATTGAATGTATTTCTTAGTGTAGAGGCAGGCGACAATACCATCTCTATCTGGTTTTTGTTGTTTCTTGTGATAGGGTATTGGTTAATTTCTTTGAAATGGTTTATCAAAACAGACATTGTGGAAAGTTTCTTGACGAGGTTCTTTCGCACCAAAAGTAGTTTTTTATTTGGCTTGGTTTCTTACTTGGGCTTGCTGATTCTAATGTCCGTTATTTCTTATTATTTATTTAGTATTCATCTTACTATTTTACTGTTAGCCTTGTACCTCAACTTAGCAGGAAATATTATTAGTCGTAGGGTGCATGGGGTGTAATATTGGCTTTATTTACGTAGCACAATCTACTTGTACACATACTTTTGTATTTATCTTTCTTTAACCCTATTTATCTTAACTATTTATTGATTATGAAAAAAAATATGATTAATTTTAGCTGTTCTATCTACTTTTTAGTGTTATTTTTTTTAGCCCCAATATATTCAGTATTGGCTCAAGACATCGTATTGCCTGCGGAAGACACCTATAAGTATTACAACGCTGTTTTTGTGAGTAAAGATACCACTATGGAGATTTCTTACTATATACAAGCTGGTAAGAAGTTAAAAAACTTTGCACACCTCTATAATGTAGAATTATACTATTCGAAGGACGGTGGGCAAACTTTTAGAGGACCTATGAAGGCAGTAAAAGGCGATGTAGGCATGGGCGTAAAAGCCACTTTAGAGAAAACATTAAAGATTATCAAATGGAAGCCTTTGGAAGATGATGACGATTTTAGTGGTCAAAACATTGTATTAGAAGTACGCCCTACCATGTATATTCCCGCCAATGCAAAACACAACAAGGGACCTCAATTTGGGGCATTAAATATTGTGATGCCGGGTTTGGGAGATTATTTTGTAAGACCGGGTTCTGGTAGAGCTTTATTGCCTATCTTTCTTGGTGCATTAATAGGCGGTGGTGTCTATGCAAATAAAATGGCGAATGACTCTTATAATAGTTACCTCACAGCTACGGAGGCATCACAAATGAACAAGTCGTATGACGAGGCAAAAATTTATGACATGGTTTCCAAAGGATTAGTTTATACGGCTATTGGCATTTGGGGAATTGATGTGATAACAGGTGTGATTAAAGGTTTTAGGAATCAAGGTTTTAGAGCAAAATATGAGAACCAAACTCTCAAAAAATCTACTGCGTACACCCCAAAACTGGAGTTATTTGGTGGTTATGCAGGCACAGCAGGTCAGCTGGGTGTAAGGCTCAAATTCTAACCCTTTTTTGTAAAACTAAAAAAGCCACCTACTAAGATTTTGAAGGTCTAATCAAAAACCTTTCATCTGTTCAGTAGGTTTTCCGCATAAAAAATTACAAGTAATTTTTATGTAATAAAGATACATTTAACGTAAATTTTGGAACACAGACAACGCAGACCACGCAGAGTTGCACGGATTGTTTTTTACTTATACAATTAAAATATAGCTTCAATACAATCCAAACTATGTTTTCTATGTGGTTGAAAAATTTTGATGCAGAAAACCTATCTGTCAGCCATGTTGGCTTTCTCTAATTTGATTGAAATAATTACATTTTTATTTTTCTAATCTTTGTTCAATTATGACTAAATTAAGTATTATTTATATTATCTGTTGGTTATGTACTACTCTCCAGATTTATGCACAAGTAAAAGACGGAACAACCAAAGATGTCATGCGTAGTGATGTCATCAATATAACGGGTTTTAAGGCTAAAGACAAAAAACCGCCTGTAATTACCCTATTGACCCCAAAATTGAACTATACTGGTGAAGTTTTGAGAGAGAACAAAGAAAATTTGCATATACTACTCTCTGTAACAGACAACGAAACCGTAGAAGAAGTAACAGTGAACAGTTATGTAGCCAAATCTACCACCAAAGATGTGTATGAAGTAACTATACCTCTGAAAGTTGGTAGCAACCTTATCTGTGTGATAGCTAAAGATAAACTCCTCAATCAAAGTCAATTTGATTTCAGCGTCATTAGAGAAGTGCCTCAGCTCACCATAGCAAGTACAGACACCGAAGACTTGAACATAGACATAGACATTAGTGCAACTCAAAATAACACAAAGTATCATGCCTTGTTGATAGCTGTAGAAGACTACCAAAACTCAAGCATTAATAAGTTGGACAAACCTGTCAAAGATGCAGATAGTTTACGCAAGGTCTTGTGTAGCTACTATAATTTTGAAGAAAGTAATGTTACATTTTTAAAAAATCCTACTCGTGAGCAAATTGTCATTACGTTTGATGAATTGAGTAAAAAACTTACCAACAAAGACAATTTACTCATCTTCTATGCGGGGCATGGAATATGGGACGAGAAAATGAAAAAAGGCTATTGGCTGCCAGCAGATGCCCAAAAAGATAGCAGAGCCGGCTGGTTTTCTAACAGTGATTTACGTGATTATATTGGCGGGATTGGAACAAAGCATACACTACTTATTGCAGATGCTTGTTTCAGTGGGGGAATTTTCAAGACAAGAGATGCCTTTGAAAATGCCTCACCGTCTATGAAAGAGTTATACAAAATGTCCAGCCGAAAAGCTATGACAAGTGGAGCTTTAAAAACAGTACCCGACGAGAGTGTGTTCATCAAGTACCTTTTGCGTAGATTAACAGATAACCAACAGGCATTTTTAACAGCCATAGATTTGTTTGGCTCTCTGAAAACTGCCGTTATGAATAACAGCCCCAACGGACAAGTCCCCATGTTTGGCGAAATCAAAGAAACGGGAGATGAAGGTGGAGATTTCATTTTTATTAAGAAAAGAAAATAAGTAATAACCCTAAAACAACTTTACCATCATGATACAAAAAACATACATTTATTTATTTATCACTGCCTTTTTGTTTGCGTGTACGCCATTAGACGTAAAAAGAGTAGTCATTTTCAGAGATACGCCTGAAATCAATAGTATCCAAAACACTTCTGCCCAAGCCAATGTGTTGGTGTTAGACAAAGGTTAATTTGAGGTTGTAGAGCATGGTTTTGTCGTAGCTACTTATGCCATTGGCTTCCTTACAAAACTCCGTAAGCATCATTAAATTAGGAAAACCTAATGGTACGACACCCTTCTCTATAAGTTCTACCATCAGCCTACCCAATGCTGGCACGAAATACTACCTAAGAGCATACATCAGCAATGCACAAGGAGCAACAGCCTACAGCAAAGAAGTAGCTTTTGAAACAAAAAAAGGTCCTACAATAGTTAGTTTTGCTCCTACGAGTACAAATATTAATGCAATTATTACGATAGAAGGTAGAGATTTTGGGAATAATCCTTTTGTTACTTTATCATCTCCAACTACAAATAATGTTGTACTCTCCCCTACGACCTTTACAAGCAGCAGATTTAACTTTGTTGTTCCAGAAGATTTGGTGGCAGGCAACTATAGCATTACATTAAGTGACGGAATTAATACTACACAAGCAAGCAATCAACTTGCTGTAAATGCCACTGTTACGGAATACCCAACAACAGCAGCCCCAACTGAAAGTTGGTTTATACGAGGTACAGGCTTTGGGCGTAATTTAAGCCTGATTGATGTCAATATAGCCAATACAAAATTGGTCGTAAATTCGGTAAGTCCTAATCTTATTGTTTGTACTCTACCCAACGCCACAGGAAGTTTTGTACCTTCAATTACTATCAATGGGCAAAGAGTAGCTGTAACACAAACTATCACACTAAGACGATAAGCCAAACTCAGATAAAAAACTAATCATCACGATTTTAGCACGAAACTACTTGCTATATCTTGATGATTAGTTTTTGCTTTAAATCATATAAATTTTTTATCAAAAGTGTAACTTAGTATAAGTTTACGGGTAATTGAGCTATAATTTAAAAAACCAAAAGATAACTACCTGAAAACTAAATAATTAGAGGTAATTAGTAATAGACAAATTCTACTAAGTAAGAGTAACTAATTAATTGATAATATTGTACCACAGACTTTAGTCTGTGATTCTTTGATTATCAAGAGATTACAGACTAAAGTCTGTGGTACATTTATTTTTTCCAATTACTTATACTTCTCTAACAACACTTTCAAGATATATAATTTGATAAATGCAAAAAATCTTAGCTATTTACAAAAGACGGTTGGCAAACCTCAATACCAACAACAAAAGTTTGTTGCTATTGCGGTTAAATAGTCGGCAACACCTCGACTTACACACCTGCGATTTTATCACACAACAGCCTTCTTTTGCCCTTATTTCGCAACTAATAGCTCGTAAAAAAAAGATTTTGCTTGCTGCCAACGTAGAAAGTAGAGATAAAAATAGCAACCAAGTAGCCTACCAACTCCACCAAATCCGCAGAACCGACAACCTTTTATGGGAAGAAAGAGGGGCAAAAGACTTATTCATTGGTTATCCGTTTGTGGAAGGAAAACTGCAAGATGATACGCCTGTCCGTTGTCCACTTTTGTTGTTTTCGGTAGAGTTACTATTAGAAAACAATCAATGGTATTTGGTAAGAAAAGAAAATGGTACAATTCAATGGAACACAAATTTTCTCTTGGCTTATTCCCATTTTAACCAAGTAAATTTGCCTGATGAGTTGTTGGAACAAGACTTTGAGGATTTTAGCAAAGAAAGCAGAGTATTTTTAACAGAACTCTATAATTATCTGGAAAACAGTTACTTAGAACTTGACTTCAACGTAGAAAATTTTGAAGAAAAGTTAAAATATTTTACAGAACACAGCAAAACAGATTTTTTGCGTTGGACATCCACAGGAAAACTTAAACTACAAAACGAGGCTGTTTTGGGTATTTTTCCACAATCCAATAGCTTTTTATTGCCCGACTATGAATATTTACAAAATAATCCTACTATTCCATTAACTTCTCCGTTTTGGCAAGAGTACGAGATTTCCTCAAAAACCTCACCCTCTCAAAATGAAAAGGAGAGGTTTTATGGCAACTTTGACCTTAAAAGGTCAAAAAAAGCCTCTCTCCAAATGGAGAGGGGTTGGGGTGAGGTACTTGCTACAGGCATTTACCCATACAGCATAGATGCCTCACAAGAACAAGTTTTACAGGCAATAGAACAAGGTAAATCTGTAGTAGTGCAAGGTCCCCCTGGGACAGGTAAGTCGCAGTTGATTTGTAATATTATTGCGAATGGTATAGCCACAGGGAAACGGATTTTGTTGGTGTGCCAAAAACGTGCAGCTTTAGATGTGGTCTATCAACGGTTAGCAGAACAAAATTTTTCGCCTTTTGTAGGCTTAGTCCATGATATTCAGTATGATAGACGTACCATTTACGAAAAACTGTTGGCACACATAGAAAACATAGCCGAATACCAACAGTTAAATCAGGGTTTTGATAGTCTGTATGCACAAAACCGTTTTGATAGGTTGCAAGAGGAAATTACGCAGATTTGTGAGCAACTGAACCACTACCGCAAAGCCCTATTCGATACTTCGCAGTTTGGTATAGCTGCCAAAGAACTATATGTAAGTACACAAGCACCCGCAATAACATGGGAATATGAACAAAAAGAATTGATAGCTACCGTAGAAAAATATCAATTTCAGTACAATGATTTGCTCAGTTTTCAACAAAAAATAGATTTAATTCAAAAAGTCTATTCACAAATATTACAAGCTGTTAGTAGCAAAAATACGTGGAAAAGTTTTGATTTTTGGGAGTTACGACTGCCCTTTGACACAGAAGAAACAAGTTTAGTACATCATTTACAAAAAAATTTGACTAATTTATTAGAAAATAATCCTTTAAAAAATACTATTGATTTACAAAATCTTATTATTGCCAAAGAATTTGACGATTACCAAAGTTTTACAACTTTATTAGAAAAGCAACAAAGTATTGTAGAGTTATTAATTTTTTTTCAAAAAAATAACTACTTCTATTGGGCAAAATATTTACACAAACAAAAACCGCAAGAGAAAAAGCAAATAGCAGAGTACGAGAGTATTATTCAAAATTTTTTAGAGCAACCTATTGATTATGAATTAGTTGATAAAAAAGAAAACGGTGAAGATATAGCTACGATATTGACCACTTATGCCACTACCTACCAAAGTATAGGCTCAAAACTGCATTGGTTTTTTACGGCTAAACATAAAAAATTAGTTACACAACTTTTTGAAAAATATAAATTAACTAAGAATTATGAAAATACAAAGCTATTAATTACAAAAATAGTAAACGGCAGACGGTTGAAACAAGCCATTCAAGCTATGCAAACTTTGTATGCAAGCTACGAAATAGAGTTGGGAGATTGGAATAAAATAGAAGAATTAGGGCATTATTTCAACAATTACTTAGCTGATTACCAACAAGTTAAAGAGTTTATTACAACAATTTTTCCTGAAAATTTTTGGTCAAAAAAAATAGACTTTTGGCAGTTTACGCCTATAAAAGTTGTGGCTGTATTACAAGAATTGCAAGAGGTTTTACACACTCAACAGCAATTACTCAACACTGCACAAGGCTATTTGAGTGAGGCACAAATTACGTTGATTTGGAATAAAGATGTTGATAATGAAGCAATTAGCTTGTATTTAATAACGCACTTCTCTAATTTACGGGCAATAGATTTGCTCAAAAAAGATTTTTCTTTGGCAGAAAAAAGTCTTTGGCAAGTCATTATTCAACAATCTTTTAGTGAATTAAGTAAGCATTTTCTAAGCCCCACCCCTCAAGAAACTCCCTCCCCTAAGGGGGAGGGCTGGGGTGGGGGCTTTTCAGCGAAAAACAATCAAAATATTAATTCACTTAGCCAGCATTTTGCCGAGCAAATTCGTTTGGCGTGGTTGTTTAGTTTAGAAAAACAGCAGCCTATTTTACGTACTTCTGCCCTGCAACTTTCGCAATGGGGCGAAATTTTGCAAAAAAATATTCAGGAACAACAAGAATGGTCGCAAGCCATTGTCTTACAAAAAGCAAGGGAACAGAGTTACAAAGATTTGATTTTCAATAGGTTAAATAACTTATTGACTTACAGAGAACTGAAGCACCAAGTAAGCAAAAAGAAGTTTGTGTTTCCTTTACGAAAACTTTTTCAGCACCATGCAGACGATATTTTTCGGTTGATGCCTTGTTGGTTGGCTTCTCCAGAAACGGTGTCTGCCTTGTTTCAAATGACGCAACTCTTTGATTGTGTGATATTTGACGAGGCTTCGCAGTGTTTTGCAGAAAGAGGTATTCCTGCCCTCCTGCGAGGCAAGCAAGTGGTCATAGCGGGGGACAGCCAACAGTTACCGCCATTAGACTTATACCGTTTCCGTTGGGAAGAAGAATATGACAAAAACGAGGAAACTAATGTAGCCTTAGAGGTCAATTCTTTGTTGGATTTAGGCGAACAATACCTGCCCACTTTGACAATAACAGGGCATTACCGCAGTCAATCTTTGGATTTGATAGACTTTTCTAACCAAGCATTTTACAAAGGAAAATTGCGGTTAATTCCTCATTTTCAGTATTTTAAAAATCAAACACCTGCCATTCATTACCATAAAGTAAATGGCTATTGGGAAAAAAACACCAACCCCATAGAAGCCCTTGCCGTAGTAGATTTATTGCTGCAACTGTTGGCTACAGGCGAAGAAAGTATTGGTATTATTACGTTTAATTTGCAACAACAAAATTTAATTTTAGATAGTATAGAGGAAAGAAACATTGCCTTGCCTGCCTCTGTTTTTGTCAAAAATCTTGAAAATGTGCAAGGCGATGAACGGAATATTATCATTTTTTCGGTTGCCTACTCCCCTACCCTATCAGGCAAAATGAACCGCCAATTTGGTTTATTAAGTTGGGAACAAGGCGAAAATAGGTTGAATGTGGCGGTTACAAGAGCCAAAAAATCCATTCATTTGCTTACAAGTATTTTTCCGCACCAACTCCACACCGAAGAATTGCAAAACAACGGCGTGCGGTACTTACAAGCCTATCTACAGTATGCTCTTGATGTGTCTTCGCAAAAGTACAAACCGACTTTGCCCACACCAACAACGCAACGCCCAACGTGGTTTTTGAAGCAACAACTTTTGCAAGAACACCCCGAAAAAGAGGCTTTGCAGCCCTTATTGCCTTTTGCAGATTTTTATCACACCGACCAAACTTTGTGGTTTACAGATGACGATTTGTACTATAACTCATTGTCTGTTAAAGACTTTCACGCCTATTTGCCTCTGCAACTTCGTCAAAAAGGCTGGAAATTTCGGCAGTTTTGGAGTAGAGAATGGTGGTTGCGGGAGTAAGCACCTCATTCTATTCCGTTTTTCTTCAAATAGTATAACTTTAGAGGTGGTTTTTTGGGCAAGGAAGTATTTACAGCTATCAAGACTTGGAAAGTATAAATGCTGCCCCTACCTATCCCACTTATTTGAATAATACCAATTATAATTAGTAGATAGTTCAATGTGTAAAGATGTCATCTTTTGTAAAAAGAGTAAAATTGTAAGTTTTTATGCTTGTAAAAAGATGACATCTTTGGGCTGTATTTTATTTATAATTGGTATAACTACCTATAAACCAAGCACTTAAAAAAAACTTAACAATATGATAGGAGCTATAGCTGGCGATATTATCGGCTCTATTTACGAAACTCGCAGCATTTAAAGCAAAGACTATGACCAAGTAGTTGGCTATTCGCCTAAATTTACTATTTTTGAAGACGGTTCGGCTTTAACAGCCCAAAAACATTTATCCAATGAACAAAGAGAAATACGAAGAAGTAGTAAAAATATTTACAGCTTATTTGGAAAACAAACAGCTACGCAAAACCCCCGAAAGATATGCCATTTTAGAGGAAATTTATAGTAGAGATGGGCATTTTGACGTAGAGTCTTTGTATATAAGCATGAAAAACAAAAACTACCAAGTCAGTCGTGCTACAGTGTACAATACCTTAGACCTTTTAGTCGAGTGTGATTTGGTCAGTAAACACCAATTTGGGCGGAATTTGGCACAATACGAAAAATCGTATGGTTACCGCCAACACGACCACATGATTTGTACCGAATGCCACAAAGTAGTAGAGTTTTGCGACCCTCGCATTCATGGCATACAAACAATGGCTGGCGACTTGCTCAATTTCAGGGTCTTACACCACTCTCTTATCTTGTACGGTGTTTGTGGCGACTGCCAAGCTAAATTAAAATTAAACTCTTAATACAAAACTACAACTATGGAATTTACACACCAATTAAAAAATCAAATCCTCATTATTGAAGCCACAGGCGACTTGTTGGGCTTGCAAAATGATGTAAAAGTATTAGAATATATCAATAATGACTTGGACGAAAACATTAATAAGTGCATTATTGATATCTCAAATATCAACTACATGAACAGTTCTGGTTTGAGTATGCTCATCAGAATTTTAACCAAAATGAGAAACAGAGGCGGTGATTTGGTCTTGGTAAACCCTTCTGAATCAGTCAATAAACTCTTGGTTATTACAAAACTCAATGCCATTTTTGGTATTACAAAATCTGTGGCAGAGGCAGAAGATATTTTGAGAAAGTAATTGATAATTATATTTTCAATTAGACCTATAAGGTTTTTAAAACCTTGTAGTGTCGTGCTTTAAAAACTTATAGTAAAACTAATACCAATTATAAATCATATAGTTCAAAGCTGTCACCTTTTAGAAAGATGACGACACTAATAGGTTTTCTGTAAAATAAATTGGTAGTGGTAAAAAATGTATGATTTCTAATTTACTGATAACGAACTATTTAAGGAAACACAGATGATACGGGTTAGACTGATATTCACAGATTTTTCTAGTTTATTTGTGATTATCCGTTAAATCTGCGTTATCTGTGTGCAACAAATTATTGATAATCAAGTATTTATTTATCATACATTTTTTACCACTACCAATAATATTTATCTTGCCTATTTCCCCACCGAAATCAAGTTCGCAAACAACCGATACGCCCCCGCAACCCCCGCAGGTAGCTGCCTAAAAAACGACAAACCTGTATAAACATACATACCTTTGCCGTATTTGGCTACTAACAAACTGCCGTCTTTGGCGGTTTCGCCTTTGTCGTTGCAACTAAAAATAGCTTCATATTGTGCGTCCCAAGAGTTCGGGAAGTACAAGCCTCTTTCTTGTACCCAACCCTCAAAATCTGCCGAATTTATTTTGTTAGGGGTGTTCAAAACGGCGTGTTCAGGTTTCAAAATCCGCAGTGTTGCGTCTTCTTCTGTAACCCTGTCCCTCGAAATTTTGAGAGGATACGGGGCAAAATTAGTTGCCACCATTTCAGAAATTTGGTTGGCAGTGTTGTATTGCACCAGCACCGTACCGCCATTTTCTACATACCGCAAAATTTTGTCTTGGTATTTTCGCAACAATTCATTCGTATTGTAGGCACGAATACCAAAAACTATAGCATCAAAACTTTGCAAAGTCTTTTCATTCTGCAAAATATCTTCGGTAATGGTCGTAACCGTACAACCAATTTGCGACAAAGCAGCAGGAATTTCATCACCAGCTCCTTCTACATAGCCTATGTTTTTTGCCTTTGTAACTACTTGACTTACCACTACTTTGGCGGTAGCATCAGGAAACTGCGTTTGTATCGGAATATGCTCATAGTTAATTCGTTTCAGGCTTTGTTGGTAAAGTTTACCTTCTACTTCTGCCGTAGCTTTGAGTTCAAAGGTGCTATTGCCTCTTTGGTCTGCCAAATTTGAGCCTATTTCTATGCTAACCGTTTGTACTTGCCCTTTGGTTTTGAGGTCAAATTCGGGTTCTGTTACCCCAAAAATTTTCGGGTGGTTGCTTTGCAACTTCACCTTGCCCTTTACATTGTTGCGTTGGGCTTGTATGGTCAAAATCACTTTGCTTGGTTTGCCGTCATTGAGCAGGTAGGCAGCTTGGTCAAAATTCAAGGTAACAGGTGGTGGTATTTCCAAATTGCGGTACAATTCGCCCCTTACATCATCTGTCCATTTGTAAACCACAGGTCTATACACCATAAAAGTTTGGTCGCCCAACTGCACTGTAAATTTTACACGCATTGCAGGCAAATTTTCGGGTAAACCTATTAATTCTTGGTCATTTACCGTAAACATACCTTTACTTTCGGGCTGTACCAACCAATACGGTGCTGTATAAGGTAGATTTTCAGGAATAACTACACCTTGTTTAAATTCTTGTAACACATTGTAAGGCAAGTTATTCGCCAAATCTTTCTGTTGTTGTGCCAAAAAGTTTTGGAAATTTTGAGCAGGTCTGTAAAAAGACAAAGCTCTTGCTTCTACGTTTTGTTGCTTATTTTCAATCAATTCGTATTCTAATTGTTTCAACAACACGTTGGTATTGCCTCTTTTAATAATATTGGCAGAAAAATACAAACTATCATTCGGCACTACAGCGTAGCTTTTCGCAACGGCTTCGCACCAAATTCCCGCACAATTCAGTATAATGTTTTGTAGTTCAGCAGCTTTTTGCGTTTTCCAATAACTATTTGGTAGTTTTTGAATTTCCGCATTGATTTCCAATAAGATAGCTAAACTTTTATCGGGATTTTCTATATCAAAATTTTCATTTGCCTTTGCTAATAACTTGGCTACTTTGCTTGCACCTGCCCACGCCTCCACAAAAGGCAAAGCATTGATGCCATTCACAATGTTCAAAGGGCTGGTAGAAGGAAACACAGTAGGCGTTAAATCCTCCAAATATTCCATGCGTTGTCCTCTAACGGCAGGCACGCCAAAGCCCTGACTTTTGTGTTGGCTACGGCTTTCCGCAGCTATTTCACCATAATCTTTGCCCAATAACACATTAAATTTACCTAAATCTATGGGAATCAAGCCTTTGGTGAGTTCCTCCATAGATTTTTTGGGGTCGTTAGGGGCAAATGCAGGGCGTAAAGGTTTCCAATTATTCCAAAAAATACGTTGGGGCTGCCATACTTCCACATATTTCAGTTGTTCGGGAAATACGTTTTTATCGCCAGCCACCCGAAATGCCGTTTCTGCCAAAATAGCCGAAGCCCAATGGTGTCCGTGTCCTGCGTCTGCCGTTTTTGGGAAACGAGTAATGATAATATCAGGGCGAAACTTGCGAATAGTCCAAACTACATCTGCCAAAACTTGCACACTATCCCAAATCGCAAGGGTTTCTTGTGGACTTTTCGAGAAACCAAAGTCATTTGCCCTTGTAAAAAACTGTTCTGCTCCGTCTGTTCTACGTGCAGCCAAGAGTTCTTGTGTGCGAATAATGCCTAACTGCTCTCGCACTTCTTTGCCTATGAGGTTTTGTCCGCCGTCCCCTCTGGTAATAGACAAGTAGCCTGTACGGTAGCCTTCATTCGCAAAATAGCCCAAGAGTCTTGTGTTTTCGTCATCGGGGTGGGCTGCTACGTACAAAACTGCTCCCATGACTTGCATTTTTTTCAATGCTAATTTGATTTCGGCAGGGTTTTGAGTGCGAGGTGGCGTGGTTTGTGCAATAGCTATTTGCGAAGCCAAAGACAAAACCAATAGACACAAAAAAGTAAAGCAATTATTTATCATATTAGGTAATTAATGTAATATTGAATTTGTTATAGCTATGTAATAAATTTTGAAATTTAGTAGTAACAAAATTACTAAGTCCTGCTTATAATATGTATGTTTGTCATGGCTTTTAACCTTTTTTACCACCTTTTGCAGTATTTCTTTTCATATTGTTTATCCTTGCCCTATAATATACATATGCTAAGGATTCTATCATTTTTTTTAGTTCTATACTTTTCAATTTATCATATTTTTGCACAAGATGGTAGAGTTACTGCTGTATTGGTACAACAAGTACCAGATTATTTGTATCCCTCTATTGATTCTTTGCTACTTTTTTCCGAAAATTTATATAGAATTTACCCAGATTCAGCCTTATTACACACTGAAAAAGCCTTACAATTAGCTTATCAATCCAAAGACAATCTACGGGTAGCCAAATGTTTACGACAAAAAGCTGCTTGTTTAAGAGCATTAGGCAAATATGAAAAAGCCTTAAAAATTAATGCAGAGGCTTTACATATTTCTATGCAATTACAAGATAACATAGAAATAATACGCAATACCAATGACATAGGCGATATTTATGCCTTAGAAGGTAACTACAAATGGGCTACGGAGCAGTACCTCGAAGCCCTGAAAATGAGCCGTACTATTAATTATAAAAAAGGAATAGGGCGAAGTTTAAATGATTTAGGAAGTATTAACGAGGCTATGGAACAAATAGACAAAGCCCTTAAATATTGGCAAGAGTCTATGATAGTGTGTAAAGAAATCGGTGACGTGTACGGTTTGGGTACTGCCCAAAAAAATATAGCCTTAGCTTATTTCAAACAACACCAATATAACAAGGCATTGTATTATAACCAGAAAGCCACAGCAAATTTCTTACTTATCAACAATATTCCTCGCTATGTAGCAAGTTTAGTAAGTACAAGTGAGGTGTACCAAGCTATACATGAATACGATTCTGCATTTTTTTATGCTCAAAAGGCTTCGTATTTAGGACAATACCACAAAGACCATCACAAAGAAGCCTTAGCTGCAATTAATATGGGCGGTATTTATGCACAGCAAAATAAACAAGTGCCTGCTCTTAAGTATCTTCATTATGGTTTTAAAGTAGCCCAAAAGTATCATCATAAAAGATTGGCACAGTTGGCTGCTGAAAAGTTATATGTTTTACACAAGCATCATCAAGAAAAAGATTCGGCTTTATTTTATCACGAATTATTGATGGTAGTCAAAGATAGTTTATTAGATATAGAAAAGGCACAACAAATCACCGCCTTGCAACTTTCTTATGATTTAGAAACCAAACATAAAGAGTTGGCACAAAAAGAACAAGTTATACACAGCCAACGCCTCATGACATTGGGTTTAGTGGTTTTGTCTGCTCTATTAGCCTTACTTGCATTTAGTTTTTACTTTCAACAAAGAAAACTCAATAAGCAAAATACTATTTTGGAAGTGCAAAACAGAAAAATTGGCTTGCAAGCCGAACAGATGACGCAACTTAATAACCTAAAAGACAAACTTTTCTCGATTATTTCACATGATTTACGTTCTCCACTACAAAATTTACAAGGAACACTCGAGTTATTAAATACAGAAAATGCGTTGAAACATGAAGAAATATTACAAATTACTACTTCTATTCAACAACAAACTGAAAATGTATCTGTGGTGATGGAAAATCTTTTGCAGTGGTCATTAGCCCAAATGAAAGGACAAAAACTACAAATTACTCAAATTAATTTATTAATAGCTACACAAGAAGCTATTAATTTACTACAAAATATTGCTAAGAATAAAAATATTACTATTTCTTCTTTTATAGATTCTGCATTAGATATATGGACAGATGAAAATCATTTAAAGTTTATAGTCCGTAACCTATTGGCAAATGCCATAAAGTTTACACCTATGGGCGGGCATATTTCCTTGCACAGCAAAGTTACAGGCGAAATGGTCGTTGTAAGTGTAGAAGACACAGGCGTAGGTATGACTCCAGAGCAATGCCAAAGTTTGTTCAATGTCAATACACATTTCTCTACCACAGGTACACAGGCAGAAAAAGGAACAGGTTTGGGGCTGCTATTAGTAAAAGACTTTGTTGAGCTTAATGGAGGCGAAGTTTTTGTAAAAAGTGAAGTAGGCAAAGGCACTACCTTTTCTTTCACAATAAAAAGGGCTGTTAAATAGTTGTGTTAATAGTTGTAAAATTAGTAGCTATTTTATTTATTTGTTAAAAGTATCTACTTGAATAGTTGTATAGCTATTTGTTTCCGTTTTTGAGAAAATGAAACACTTTTTCTTCCTTATTTTTGCTTATTTTTGCTACTACTCCTTACATGGGCAGGTTCATCAGTTACCTCCCTCACAACCTCTATCTCAATACGTCCTGAACAAATGGAACAAAGACACAGGTTTACCAACCAATAATCTGAATGGCTTAATTCAATCTTCTGATGGTTATATTTGGGCAACTAGTTATAGTGGCATTATTCGATTTGACGGTACTCGGTTTACATTATTTGACAAAGACAATTTGCCTTTACTTAATACGAATCCAACAGAATTATTATTTGAGAGAAAAGATAAATCTCTACTGATTTCCACAGAAACAAGTGGTATTTTACAATATGCTCGTAATACATTCAGTAGTTTTTTAGAGCATGACCAATTAGGCTCATTGGTCAATACAATGGTAGAATCTCAAGACGGTGGGCTGTGGTTAGGCACACAAAAAAGTGGCGTTTTCTACTACAAAGATGGCATATTAGAAAAACCATTAGAGAAAATAAAAGAACTTAATCATTTGAATATCAAGGCATTATGTATTGATAATAAAAATAAGTTATGGATAGGTACAGATGCAGGTTTATTTGTATGGCATAATAACAATATCACCACTTACAACAAAAAAAATGGATTGTGGAGTGATAATATCAATGTATTAGAAGTACAAGAAAATAAAGTTTGGATAGGCACAACACAAGGTTTACATTTTGTTGAAAATCAGGTAATTAACAGTATCCAACAAACAGCTACTTTCCCTGTTCGCCATATTATTTACAACCCTATCTCCCGATTATTTTGGGTAGCTACCCAGAAGGGTTTGTTTCGTATCCAAGACAAACTAAACAAAGCCGAGTTATTTGATGACAAGAATGGCTTACCCATAGCCGATATCCGCAATTTGTGGATAGACCATGAGGGCAGCTTATGGGGAGTATTGTATCGGCAAGGACTAATTAGATTTAAAGGGAGTAATTTTGAAAACTATACCGAAAAAGACGGCATTCCTGCGGGTACTGCCAATACTATCTGCGAAATCTCACCAAATACCTACTTAATTGGTACAGACGTTGGCAAAATATTCAAACTTTCAGAAGGTAAATTACAAGAGTTTTTTCTAAAAACTCCCTTGATAACGGATAAAAGAATTAAAAGAATTTACAAAG
Source organism: Cytophagales bacterium (assembly GCA_947457925.1). Lineage (GTDB taxonomy): Bacteria > Bacteroidota > Bacteroidia > Cytophagales > Thermoflexibacteraceae > JAAFKA01. The sequence goes on from CANGYA010000002.1 coordinate 32,476, forward strand.
ATAAAAAACAAAATATTTGGATTTGTAGCTATAATGGTTTGATAAAAATCAATTTATCGGGACAGGAAACTGTATTTGGTGCTGCACAAGGACTGAAAGCTTCGCAAGTACGCACCGTTTTAGAAACATCAGACGGTACAATTTGGGTGGGAACACGCGAGGCTGGTGTTTTTAAAATGCCTGTTAATCAAGAATTTACGCATTTGACAAACCCTGAATTGACGTCTAATTTTATCATGTGTCTTAATGAAGATGCTATGGGCAATGTTTGGGTAGGGACAAATGATGCAGGCATTTTTGTTGTGAATAAAGAAGGACAAATTATAAGGAAATATGATATAACAAATGGCTTAGCTACCAATTTAGTATTTAATATTACATTTGATACTAAAAACAATGTTTGGATAGGCACTAATGCGGGCATTGCTATTTTAGATAATCAAAGTCAAAAAATACGTTTAATTACGGCTAAAAATAGTGGCTTACCCGATGAAGGTATTTTTGATATAGCCTTAGACGACAGCCGTAGGCTTTGGTGTACTTCTAATAAAGGTTTGATTACTGTTCCCCTGAATGACATAGAAAAACTAATTGCCTCTAATTTTCAACAACAAATTCATTATGTTTTGTATGACAAACAAGACGGTATGAGTAGCTCTGAATGTACGGGGGCTTGTGAAATCTTACAAGATACGCAAGGCAGACTTTTTGTTCCTACGCTGGGCGGTATTTCGGTGCTTAATGCCAAAAATATTGCCAAAAACAACACCCCGCCACCCATTCAAGTAGAAAATATTTTGGCAAACGACACCAGTTATGTAGTCGACGAAGTCTTGGTTTTGCCCGCAGGTACTCAACGCATCATTATTAACTACACAGGATTAAGTTTGATAGCCCCACAGAAAAACAAGTACAAATACCAGTTAAAAAATCTTGATAACCAATGGGTTGAAGACAACATAGGTGAGTGTAAAGCTGTTTATACCAACTTGTCGCCAAATACTTATACTTTCAGGGTGATTGGCTCAAATAATGATGGAGTTTGGAATGAAAAAGGTAAATCTATAAAAATTACTATCCTACCTTATTTCTACCAAACTTGGTGGTTTAGGGGCTTAATGGTCTTATTAGTGCTTGCCTTTATCACTTTTATTTACTATTATCAACTCAATAGAGTTAGGCGTAGAAATGAAGAATTGGAGAGAGAGGTTGCTTTACGCACACAAGAAATTACAGAACAAAACGTAGAGATTATTAGTAAAAGTGAAGAACTTTTGCAACGCCAGCACGAGATTTTGGCACAACAAGACACGATTGAAGAAAAGAACACAAAATTAGAGCAGTTACTTGGAAGTGTTACATCAAGTATTCAATATGCCAAACGTATCCAAGAGGCAATGTTGCCCACTGAAGAACAAATACAAGAAATTTTCCCCAATACTTTTATTCTGTATCTACCAAGGGATATTGTAAGTGGCGATTTTTATTGGTTTCAACAACTACAAACACAAAGCCAAGACGGAGAAGTGATATTACAAAATAAGTACATGATAGCCGTAGCCGATTGTACGGGGCATGGTGTACCGGGGGCTTTTATGTCTATGGCAGGACAAGTATTTTTGAACCAAATTGTAAGTATTCAGGGTATTCACAAACCTCACTTGGTGCTTTCAGAGCTACATAAAGACATAAGATATGCACTCAAACAAGAGTTTGGCGAAAATCGGGACGGTATGGACATAGCTTTATGTAAAGTGAACTATGACACAGCCACCTTGTATTTTGCAGGGGCTAAGAGTTCATTATTATGCGTACAACCTAATGAAGAAGGTGTAGCTACGTTACGCCACATAGAGGGAGATAAAATGCCTATTGGGGGTGCTTGGGGCAAAGACAATGATACCAGAGAGTTTACCCTTAAAACCATACCTATCCCACAAAAAGACGTTACTACATTGTATATGTTCTCTGATGGTTATCACGACCAATTTGGTAGCCAAGAAAACAAGAGGTTTAGCTCAAGACGTTTGCGAGAACTATTGTTAAGTATTCATACAATGGGAGCTGTAGCCCAAAAAGAATATCTCAAAGCCACCTTTGAGAATTGGAAGGGTACAAAAACACAAATAGATGATGTGTTGGTAATGAGTGTGCGTATCTAAATAATTTTTCCATTGTTTTTTTAAGACGCAAATAATAGATAGTTTTGCGTAAAATTGAAAGAAATGGACAAAAATTACTACAAAGACTATTATCACTTAGAAAGACATAATTGGTGGTTTACTGTAAGAAGTAAGATTTTAGCCGAAAGAATCAAAGCCTCTTGCCAATCCCCCAAAGACCTTCACATCTTAAATGTAGGGGTGGCTACGGGTGCTACTTCCGAAATGTTAGGGCAATTTGGCGAGGTAATGTCTGTCGAGTATGATAGAGAATGTTATGAATTTACTAAATCCATTCTCTCTACACCTATTATCAACGGTTCTATCTTAGAACTCCCTTTTGCAAACAACTCTTATGATTTGGTCTGTGCTTTTGATGTCATTGAGCATGTAAAAGATGACGCAAAGGCTGTAGCAGAAATGGTGAGAGTATGCAAACCCAACGGCTGGATAGTAGTAACCGTACCAACTTTTATGAGTCTGTGGGGACAACATGATGTAATTAATCACCATTACAAACGATACGTAATGCCAGAATTAGTGCAATTATTCAATACCCATCATGGAAAAATTTTATATCAATCTTACTTTAATTCCTTGCTTTTTCCACCTATTTATGCTTTTCGGAATCTAATGCGTGTATTGCCCAAAAATCTTTTTCGCAAGAAAGATGGTGTCGGTTCAGACCATGATATTATTCATCAGGATAGTTTTGTGAATCAAGTTTTAGAAACCGTTTTCAGTATTGAAAAAAAATTACTTCACCACAATATCACTTTCCCTGTTGGCGTTTCGGCAGTAATTGTGTGGCAGAAAAACATACTTTAATCCTATGTTATTATTTCTTCTGTATATTCCGTATCTTTTCACACTAACCATTTCTCCAACCTCTCCCAAAGAATTGTTTTGGACTTGTTGGTTTGGTCATTTTGTTATTTACGCCTTGTCTTTTTCAGGAATATTAACCCCATTGCCAAAAGATAGACCTTTTTTCCAACAGTTTTTTCGCCCTTTTATCTATACACAGCTACTCTATACACTCATTACAGGGGTGTCTTCCATTTTTTATTTTGCAGATAGTTTAGGCTACTTTTTTTTAACAAAAGTTACTATTGAAGTAAATTCAAGTGAAATAGCACTCATAGCCACCATAGAGCAATACCAATTACTGGCACATACAACTTTAGCACATGGCTTGTTATTAACGATTAACGCCTATCCTAAAAACAAGAAGGATTTTTATTATAATAACAATATTTTAGACAAAGGTTTTTACAAAACAATATTAATAATCATTATACTATATTTTTCCTTTGCTGTTACTGGTCTTTTTTCTGGTATTGCTAACAAGCTCATTTTAGTTGTTGGCAATTTATTTCTTTTATCTTTTGCCAACAGTTTAGAAACTGGGAAAAAAAGTATCGTAAGTGGGATTGTGTTCTTGGGATTTCTTGGTATAGCTGCCACTTCTGGCATGAAAGAAGGGCTTGCAATGATTGGCATCTTTTTTACACTTTATTTTTTCCCTAAAAGACCTATTATTACTACCTTCTTAGCATTGGTGGGCGGATATTACTTTTTTGATTTTTACGTTCCATTGACTATTTATATAAGAAAATATGCTTGGTATGGCGGAAGTTCTACTTTTGAGGTTGTTGCTATGTATTGGGCAGAATATACTAAGGATTTAGTAATAGATAAAGAAAAACTTCAATGGGCATTCCTAACAGATAGGCTTAATTTGTTAAGTACAAGTACCAAATATTTCGAGTATATTCCTACGATAAGAGATTTTTTTGGCTGGGAACTAATAGATAGTATGCTAATGTCTATCATTCCTGCTGGTCTAAGATGGGATAACATGACAATAGACGGAACAGCAATAGCAAGAGCTATAGAATGTGGAGCTGTAGAAAAGTTTATTGCAGATGGCGGAACTTCTGTTAAACCTACTTTTTTTGAAGATTCTTATGTCTTGGCTGGTACTCCTACAGTAATTATTTGCCACTTTATATGGGGCTATTTGGCGAACTTGATGGGTGTATGGACTGAAAAATTATTTGGAGGATACGATATCGGGTGTATTGTAATTTATTTAGGAGCTTGCAATCATTTTAATATTGTGGCATCTTTTGAAAATGCTTTTAGCTCTACTGTATATTCTATTGTTCTAATTCTTATATTATTTTATATATTTAAGTATCTCAAAATTATAGAGAAAAACCCCCAACTATCTTGAAAATTTTACATATAACACCGTCTTATAAACCTGCATTTATTTATGGTGGCACGACTGTATCGGTGAGTGCCTTGTGCGAAAATTTAGCAAAGTTTGGACATGAAGTTACAGTCTATACTACCACAGCCAATGGTACAACAGAGTTGCCTTTATACAATAAAATTCCTGCTACGGTAGAAGGTGTAAACGTCTTTTATTTCAACCGAATCACAAAAGACCATACGCATTTTTCGCCTGAATTATTGATAAACTTGTGGGAAAATGCAAAAAAATTTGAGGCTATTCACATTCATTCTTGGTGGAATTTGGTAGCCGTTTTTGCTACATTAATTTGTTGGCTCAAAGGCATCAAACCTATTTTAGCTCCCAGAGGAATGTTGAGTGAATATAGTTTTACACATGAAAATTCACTCAAAAAACAATTCATTCATACTTTTTTGGGTAAATTTTTATTATCAAAAACTATTCTACACGCCACTGCCTCACAAGAACTGCAAGAAGGAAAACTACTTATTCCAAATTGGCAGGGCTTTGTTTTACCTAATATATTGCAACTACCTACCTATCATATAACAAAAATTAAAACAGCCCTTACTCAAAATTTTACTATCTTATTTTTGTCGAGAATAGATAAGAAAAAAGGGGTAGAAATTTTGTTGGAGGCACTACAAAACACTACTTTTCCCTTTCATCTACACCTTGTAGGAAGTGGAGAGGCAAAGTATATTGAACAACTCAAAAATTTGGCAGAAAAGTACCAACTCACCAATAAAATTACATGGCATGGACGCATAGAAGGCAACATGAGATATGATTTATATGCAGAGGCAGATATTTTTGTCTTGCCTTCTTACAATGAAAACTTTGCGAATGTCGTCATAGAGGCTTTATCTGTGGGTACGCCTGTCATCGTGTCTAAGTATGTGGGTTTGGCAGATTATGTAAGCCAACACCAATTAGGCGAAGTCATCAATTTATCAGCTACGGAACTGCTCAAAGCATTGGAAAATTTATATAAAAATACTACTTTGAGGCAGAAAATTAGGCAAACTGCCCCGCAGCAAATTCAAAAAGACTTTTCTGCCGAAAACCTAACAGCGGCTTATACAAAAATTTACCAAGAATATCATTTAAACCTATAAAGGTTTGAGAACTTTATAGGTTTGACTACTACAAATTCTGATGATATGAAAAAAATTTTTATTTTGATAGGCTTAGTAGCCATTACTACTACACTTACCTATGCCCAAAGTACGTATATAAGCACCAATCCCGACTACCAGCATTTGGTAGAAAGGTACGAGATTAGGCAAGGGAAATTGTCTGAACATTTATTTACGACCATGAAGCCCTACAGTCGACGAGGCATAGCTGCCGTAGCAGATTCGGCGTGGAAACAGTCCAATTTGTCTACAGCAGACAAATTTAATTTGTTGTATTTGCTCAATGACAATGCAGAATGGGCGGATAGTTTGGACAATAAAAGTAAAAAACCTTTCCTCAAATATTTTTACCAAAACAAAGCTGATTTGTATAGTCTTGATAACCAAGATATTAACTTACATATTAACCCTATTTTGTATGCGGGTGCTGGCATAGAAAACAAGTTAGATGATGCACGCCACAATGGTATCAACCAAATTTTCAGTAGAGGTGTAGAAGTGCGTGGCATCATAGCCCAAAGAGTAGGCTTTTATACTTCATTTACAGAAAATCAAATGAATTTGCCCTACTATTTCCGCCAACGCACCGCAGACGCAGACGCAATACCACAAGAAGGTTTTTGGAAAACTACAGACGTAGCAGGCGTAGCCAAAGACAAAACCACTGACTTTTTGACCGCAAGAGGCTATTTCACTTTCAATATTGCTAAGAAAATAGATGTGCAGTTTGGGCATGACCGTCATTTTTGGGGCAATGGTATGAGGTCTTTGATGTTGTCAGATTTTTCTTCGCCCTACTTATTTCTTAAAATCAATACACAAATTGGACGTTTCAAATACACCAATTTGTTTACACAAATGACTGCCGAAGTTTTGGCAGCTAACCAAGAGTTTCCTAAAAAATATGCAAATTTTCATCATTTAGGTATCAATATTGGTAAAAACTTTAATATTGGCGTGTTTGAGGGCATTGTTTTTGGTCGTGAGGACACACTTCGCAGAACGAATAGCTATGAATTGGGCTACCTCAATCCGATTATTTTGTACCGTTTTGTAGAGCAACAATTTGGGAGTATAGACAATGCAATATTAGGCATAGATTTTAAATGGAATATCAAAAAACATTGGCAGCTATACGGACAAGTCATGTTAGATGAGTTTGTCTTAGGCGAAATCCGTTCGGGCAAAGGCTGGTGGAGCAACAAACAATCTGTGCAGGTGGGCATGAAATATATTGATGTTTTTGGAATACAAAACCTTGATTTACAAGGAGAAATGAATTTTGTACGACCATTTACTTACGGACACGAAAATCTCTATACAAGTTATACGAATTACCAAACACCATTGGCTCACCCTTTGGGGGCTAATTTTACGGAATTTATTGGTAATTTGCGTTATCAACCTCTGCCACGTTTGCAACTGACTGCCCAAGTGATGTATGCTAAAAAAGGAGAGGACAAAGACGGCAAAAACTATGGAGGAAACCCTTTGCTACCAAGTGCCACAAGAGTACAAGATTATGACAACCGCACAGGGCAAGGGGCAGCCACGACGATTTTATTTGCAGATTTTCGGGCTTCCTATCAAATAAAGCACAATGTATTTTTAGAATTCCGCCAACTTATACGCAACTCCGAAAGTGAATTGACAAAATATAATTATAATACAACTTCTACTTTTTTTGCCTTGCGTTGGAATATGGCGGTGAGAAATGATGTGTTTTAGCTACTTCCTAAGCCTGTGTGTGAATATTCCTTTGAAAACAATATTTTCAAAGGAATATTTTTTTATAACAGCCCTCCCTTATGGTTCTTCACAAAACCTTAATATTTCTAAGCCACTAACTAAGTTTTTTTTAACTAATTTTTAGAATTTGTATAAAAAATGCTTACTTTATTTGCACAACGTTTAGTTTTGGTTATTAATTTTTCCCAAAAAAGTAATATGAAAAAACCTTATTTCTTTCTATTTTTTTGCTTTTTGTGTATCACACATAGAGGTACTGCACAAGATACTTTGCGTTTGACACTTAGACAGGCAGATAGTTTACTGTTAGTCAATAATTTAACTTTGATTACAGCCAACTACCAAATAGATATAGCCAAAGCCCAAGTTTTGCAGACGAAGTTGGGTGATTATGTAGAAAAAGGGCAGTTATTAGCTGTGGTGCGAAGTGGAGAAGCTGCTGATTTTGAAAGGCAATTAGTACAAGCAAAAAGTGATTTGTTAGTAACTCAAAAAAACCTAAGAGTACAACAAGACCTGTTGGAAAGCCGCCTTACTTCTGAGAGAGAAGTAACCGCAGCACAAGGAGAAGTACAAAAAGCAAAAGCAGATTTGGCACGTATCAACGAGTTGATGAACATTTACAACATTAATCAACAGACAGAATATCGTATTCAGTCGCCTTTGTCGGGTTTTATTATCGAGAAAAATATTAATCGTGATATGACTTTGCGGTCAGACAAGTCTGATAATGTCTTTACGATTGCCCAAATAGACGAGGTTTGGGTTACTGCCAATGTTTATGAAAGTGAAATTGCCAAAGTAAAATTGGGAATGCCCACAGAAATAAAGGTATTGAGCTACCCCGACAAAAAGTTTAATGGCACTGTAGATAAAATTTTCAACGTCTTAGACCCTATTTCTAAGACCATGCGAATTAGGATAAAACTCAAAAATCCAGATTATCTATTTAAACCCGAAATGGTGGCGACAGTCAAAATCATAGCCGAAGAACCCCGCCAAGCTGTAGCTATTCCTTCGGGTGCAGTAGTTTTTGATAAAAGTCGCCAATTTGTAATTATTTACAAAGACCGTAACCATTTGGAAACCAGAGAGATAATCGTAGAAAATAGCACCGAAGGCATCAGCTATGTAAAAAATGGTTTGCAAGATGGCGAAGTAGTGATAAGTAAAAATGCTTTGTTTGTGTATGAGGCAATGAATGAAAAGTAACTATACCTAACTGTAGAACGGACATTAGTCCGTTTATGCAAGTGCGATAAACGGACTAATGTCCGTTCTACAGGTTATTGAGCAATTAATCTGCAAAAATTTCATTAACATCTACAGTTAATTGTGGAAAAATATGGGAAGTCAAAGTTTCGTTTTGTGCAGCCACATAGAGTAGTTGGAAATGGTGCTGCTTGTTTAAGAAAAATTGTTGAATGTAGTTTTCCATTGGGTTCGCAATCCAATATTCTTTGACACCTGCCTCTTCATAAATTTTATATTTATCAAAAAGGTCAGTTTTAGAATTAGAAGGGGAGAGAATTTCTACAATTAAGTCGGGGCTACCCAAACAACCTGCATCATCTAATTTGCTAAGGTCGCAAACCACGCAAATATCGGGTTGAACAACGGTGTAAATGTCTTTGGGCTTTTTGCCAACGGGGTTTTTCTTGGGCAAACGAACATCAAAAGGAGCAGCATAGACTTTGCAAGGGTGCCCTTTAAAAGTAAAATAAAAAGTGCTACCAAGACGCATAGAGGCTGTTTGGTGCTTACGACTGGGTGCAGCCATTTGGCGAAGGTAGCCTTTCAAAAGTTCTACCCTTTCGTTGAATTTCCACAATACATAATCTGCGTAGGTGTATTGTTTCGTAAGGTCTAATTGTGATAAAGAGTTGATTTCCATAAAGTTATATTATATTTATATACCAAAGTAGGTGTTTAGTCTTCAAAAATGTCTGCCACATTTACCACCAACATAGGAAAAATATGTGCAGTAAGTTGTTCGTCAGTAGTTGCAACATTGAGCAACTCATACCTTTGGCTAATATCGTTTAAAATATATTGTTGTAATAATTTTTCCATTGGGTTCGCAATCCAATATTCTTTGACACCTGCCTCTTCATAAATTTTATATTTATCAAAAAGGTCGGTTTTAGAATTGGAAGGAGAGAGAATTTCAACAATTAGGTCAGGGCTACCCAAACAACCCGCATCATCTAATTTGCTCAGGTCACAAACCACGCAAATATCAGGTTGAACAACGGTGTAAACATCTTTTGGGTTTATACCAACAGGGTTTTTCTTGGGTAAACGGACATCAAAAGGGGCTACATACACCTTACAAGGGTGTTGTTTAAAAGTTTTTACAAAAGCATAAGTAAGATTAACAGAAGCTGTTTGGTGCTTACGACTGGGTGCAGCCATTTGGCGAAGGTAGCCTTTCAAAAGTTCTACCCTTTCGTTGAATTTCCACAATACATAATCTGCATAGGTGTATTGTTTCGTAAGGTCTAATTGTGATAAAGAGTTGATTTCCATAGCATTAAACATTTAATTAAAATATACACCTACCTGTAGAACGGACTTTAGTCCGTTTATGTAAGTGTGATAAACGGACTAAAGTCCGTTCTACAGATAGGTGCTTATACAAAAATAAACAATAATTACCAATCTATCAACGGGCTTTTGTCCATTATGAATGAAGTATGGAAAGATTTTTCAGAAATATTGTAGCTTTTTCTATTCGCCACAGGCTATTTACTTTCTTTTGGGTGGGCATTGTGGCAATGATGGGCATAGTGAGTTTTTTACGTACCCCTATTGAGGCTTTTCCTGACGTAACGAACACCCAAATCATTATCGTAACGCAATGGGCGGGGCGAAGTGCAGAAGAAATAGAGAGGTTCGTAACCATTCCTATTGAGGTCAGCATGAACTCTGTACAACGAAAAACCAATGTCCGTTCAACTTCTATGTTTGGTTTGTCTATCGTCAAAATCATTTTTGACGACACTGCCGAAGATTTTTTTGCTCGCCAACAAGTAATGAACCAACTCCAAAACGTCAGTTTGCCCGAAGGCGTAGAACCCGAAGTACAACCACCGTATGGTCTCCCACAGGCGAAATTTTGCGGTATGTTTTGCAAAGTCCTACCCGCACCAGAGAACTTTTGACATGGCAAGATTGGGTAATAGACAGGCAGTTACGCAGCGTGGCGGGTGTGGCAGATGTCGTGGCTTTTGGCGGTAGAGAAAAGATTTATGAAATTCAGGCAACGCCAGCCTTATTAGTAAAATATGACATTACACCTTTAGAAATCTATCAGGCGGTTTCACGCAGCAATATCAACGTGGGCGGAGATGTGATACAGAAAAACGGACAGGCGGGCGTATGTGGTGCGTGGCATGGGCTTATTAAATTCTATTGAAGACATTGAAAATATTATTATAGAAAATCTGAATGGTGTGCCTTTGTTGGTCAAGCACGTAGCCAAAGTAGTAGAAACAGATTTGCCAAGAGTGGGACAAGTGGGCTACAACGAAATAGATGACGTAGTAGAAGGAATTATTGTGATGCGAAAAGGCGAAAATCCCAGCGAAGTGTTGAAAAGAGTGAAAGAAAAAATAGCCGAATTAGACGAAATGGACACCCAACTCAAACAATATCAGGGCATTAACTACAATTATTCGCAACCAATCATAGACAATGTAACCGAAGCTGTGGCGGGTATGAATGCGAATAATGCCGTAAAAAATTTTTGGGAATGATTTTGACAAATTAGATGAATTAGCCACAAAAATAGTAGAGGCTATTCAAAATGTGGAGGGCATCAAAGACGTAGGCGTATTGCGAAATGTGGGACAGCCCGAAATTCAAATTTTATTTGATGAAGAAAAAATGGCTTTGTACGGTGTTTCTATGGCAGATGCCCAAGCCGTAATAGAAATGGCTATTGGGGGAAAAACCCGCCAATCAGAGGAAAATATTGAAAAATTAAAAGTGCCAACTTTGCAAAATACAAGAATTTTATTGAGTGAAATAGCCACAATAAAAATTTTGACAGGCCCTGCTTTTGTCTATCGGGACAATAACAAAAGGTTTATTGGCGTGAAATTTTCGGTGCGTGAAAGGGATTTGGGTAGCACCATTGCCGAAGCACAAGCCAACGTAAAAGCACAGGTGAAATTGCCAAAAGGCTATACCATGAATTGGACAGGAGAGTTTGAAAACCAAGTTCGGGCTATTGATACTCTCGTTAAAGTTGTGCCTATCAGTGTCTTAGGAATTTTTATTTTGCTGTTCATAAGTTTGGGTTCAATGGAAGATGCAGGTTTGGTATTGCTCAACGTGCCTTTTGCCCTCATTGGTGGCATCTTAATTTTGCACGCAACAGGCATGAACTTTGGTATTTCTGGCGGTGTGGGTTTCATTGCCTTGTTCGGAATTTGTGTACAAAACGGTGTCATCTTGATTTCGGAGTTCAACGACAACTTAGGGCGAAGGTTAAGCCTTGATGATGCTATCAAATTAGGTATTAAACACCGCACAAGACCTGTAGTAATGACTGCTCTCATGGCTTCTATTGGTCTGCTGCCTGCTGCACTTTCTACGGGTATTGGTTCAGAAAGCCAAAAACCATTGGCTATTGTCATCATTGGCGGTTTAATCACAGCTACGATTTTGACTTTGTTGGTTTTTCCAATTATCTATTGGTTTGCTCATAGGGGGTGGCGAAAATTAGAAACAAAAGAACAATAGACTTGACAACAAAAAAGGATTGATAAAAATATTATCAATAGAGTTTATGAATAATTTGTATAACAGACTTTATTCTGTTTTTAAGTATCTGAAAATCAATAGCTTGCACAGACTAAAGTCTATGCTACAACAATTATTCATAAACTCTAATCCTTTTTGTATGTAATAGTTTGAATAAAAAAATATGGGTTTGCAAACCCTATTCTATGCAAACTATTTTATGCAAAAATAAATAACACATACAATTTCTACTATACTTAATAGCTCCTCCCCTACCCTTTTGCTTGCCTTGCCACCAACACAAAAAATCTACGGCTCAACATAATGGCTGCTGCACCCAACGCAACGGCTAAACCCGTCCAGATACCTACACCGCCCCAACCTACGTAAAACGTAAAGAATGCCCCCAAAGGCAAGCCGACTACCCAATAAGCAATTAAAGTAATAATCGTAGGTACTTTTACATCTTCCAGCCCTCTTAAAATGCCCATAGTAACCACTTGCAAGCCGTCGAATAATTGGAAAATGGCTGCAACTAATAGCAATGACGCAGCAATTTGTTCTACTTCGGGGCTATCTACATAGAGTTGTGGCAATAAATTTCTGAATAGAACCATTAACAAGGCACACAAACTCATGTACGCCATGACCAAGTGCATCGCACTTTTGCCTGCTAACTCCATGCCTTCGGTATTGCCCAAGCCTCTTTGTTGGGCGGTGCGAATAGAGGCTGCCATACTTAAGCCTGATGCGATTAAGAAGGTTGTAGCTGCTATGTTCAAAGCTATTTGGTGGGCTGCCAATGTCTTGCCATTGTCTGCTACCCAACCCGCCATGACTGCCGAAGCCGAAAAACAAGATGCCTCAAAGGTCATTTGTATGCCTATCGGAATACCAATTTTGAGTAATTGTGAAAAATATTTTTGTTCTACGTCCCAATTAAAACTAAAACGAAAAGGTTGGTAGGTTTTTTTATTCATAAAAATATAAACTATAATAGCCACCATAAGGAAACGAGTAAGCAAGGTAGCCAAACCCGAACCTATTAGCCCTAAACGTGGAAAACCTAAAAAACCAAAGACTAAGACAACATTTAAGACTGCATTCAAGACTTCGCCAATAAGGGCTACATACATCGCATCTTTGGGGTGAGCTATGCCCTCCATAAATTGTTTAAATCCAAAATAAAACATGGAAGGAACAATAGAAAATCCTACTAAGTGCATAAACGGAATAGCCATTGCTACAATGTGGGGGGGCTGTTTAAAATACGGCAGAGCCATAGACAATGCCCATATCACAACGTATAAAGCTATACCTATACTTGTGTACAAAACTAAACCATGTTTGAGTAATTTTTTACAACTTTGTGTGTCGCCTGTTGCAGCAGCCGAAGCCACAGGCGGCGTAAGCCCAAAAGAAATACCCATACCCAAAATGACCACTAACATATACAAGGCATGAGCTAATCCCGCAGCAGCCAAAGCTTCTGGGCTAAATCTACCAACGGCGATGTTGTCCGTTATCATGATGATAATGGTAGAAAGTTGCCCTAAAATAATAGGGTATGCCAACTGCAAGGTTTCTCGGTAGTGGTGGCGGTAGGCGGTAGAAATGCTGAACATAGCTGTTTGTTTTATGAAAAGAATAAGTTGTTTGTTGTAAGTAATTGGAAAAAATAAATGTACCACAGACTTTAGTCGGGGACGCCTAGTCTGTAATCTCTTGACAATCAAAGACTCACAGACTAAAGTCTGTGGTACAATACTATCAATTAATTAGTTATTCGTACTTATAAGAAATATTTAGCACTAACATTTTGAATATTAGTGCTAAATTGGAAAGTTACAAAGACTCTAAAATACTTCTAAAAGCTACAAATTTTCCTTTGTAACGTCTGGAATGTTCAAATTGTAAGCCTTTGGCAAATTTTTCTTGGTATAACTGGTAATCTGCCATGTTTTTCGCAAAATATTGTACGGAATAAGTAGTGCCTGTATTTTCTTCTACTTCTGAAAGTAGCCTGAAAAGTTTGTATTCAACAAATAAACCTGTGTGCATGACATCAGGAATATGTACTTCTTGCATCCATTGTAGCCATTCAGCAGCTACATCATTCTCTACATTTACAGTTACATTGTATAAAATCATGCTATTTATGATAAAATTGTTTGTAAAATTATATTTTAAAAACTATAGTTTATTGAATAATTTTTCACTATAGCCCCACCCAACCCTCCCCACTGGGAGGGCTAAAAAGGAATTATTCATACGATTTTCTTGACCATTTTTGCTTAGTCAAGTCTATTGGATTTTCCACAAACCACGTAATAAAACGGCTAAATTGTGGGGCATTGTCATTTGTCCATTGCTCAAACTCTGCCTCGTCCCCTTGATTCAACAACCAATGAATGTATGGAATTGTGTAGTCTTCTTGGTCTATCAGTATCCAATAATGTATGAGATGTGGAAAGTTTGCTTTAAGTTCAGGCGTAGCCAACCACTCTTTTACAAAAGCCTGCCGTAACAAAGCTACCTTTTCTATGGTTGTTCCATGAATGTTAAGTGTTGTTTTTTTCAAAATATCTCCACAATTTTTACCAAATTTAGACGTAAAACAACTATCAGCTACTTGTATTCTCCATGTAGAATTACTGCTTTGCACCACTATTTTAGTGTAAGTATCATACAATAACTTGCTCATTTCATAAGTTCTGGCACTGTTTCTTTCGGCATTGGCAAAGAGTTCTCCATACAAAAGTCCCCACCAAATATTTCCACCGTTCAAATGCACTTTGGCAGCCCAATAACAATTATTGATAAACTTAGCATCTTCTAAAATTCCTGTTTCAAAATATTCTAAGGCTATTTCTCTTTGTTTTTTCATCAAATAAATATTGCCTAAATCATGGTAAAACTTACCGTCATGGGGCGAAAGTTTAATCCCTTCTTTATAAAATTCAATAGCTTTTTCTTGTTGCCCCAAATTGTCATAACTATTTGCCAATAAACGTATCATATTGGGCGAAACATCTCTATGAGACATTAAAGGGCGTAAAATACGCACTACTTGTTTAAAATCTTTGCCTAAAAAATGTACCGAAGCTACTTGGTATTGGTAGTTGATATTGGCTGTGTCTAACTGCTGGGCTTGTTTAAAAAACTTCATCGCAGCTTTTACATCTCCACTATCCAAAGCCGACAAGCCCTGTCTGCTTAAAGTACGAGCCTGCTGTTGCGGTGTTTGGGCTACTGCAACACTTACAAGCATCAAAAATAAGTAAAAAAAAGTAGTTAGTTGTTTCATATATTCCTGAAAAACAAAGAGTTAATGGGTTATTGCTATCTATTTTATTGCACCACAAGGACACTTAAAACACAAGTTGAGTAACTATCATTGTGTTTGAGTGTCCTTGTAGGAGAATTTTTTGAGAAAGAATTACTTGTTAGGAAGTATTATTCTTCTTCTTTCTTATCTTTTTTCTTTTCTTCTTTCAGCTTCACTTTTTCACCATCTTTTAACTTTTTAGAAACAGCCGTAAAAGGTCCTGTGATTACTTCATCACCTTCTTGTAAGCCCGACAAAATTTCTATATTGTCAAAATCACTGATGCCTGTGGTAACTTCTACCATTTTAGCCTCACCGTTTCTCATCACAAAGATTACTTCTTTAATGTCTTCTTTTTGCGAAGATTTTTTGCTGTCGTCTGCTGGCTTTTCGTCTTTGTTTTCCTCACCTTCAGGGCTATCTAAGGCTTTCATGTTACGAGTAGTTACGGCAGACAAAGGTACAGACAAGACATTTTCTTTGCGGTTGGTCAAAACCTCTACGCTGGCAGTCATACCGGGGCGGAACGGATAACGCATTCTGTTTGTAATCAAAGATTGGTAAGACGTAGGCAACATACGAATTTTTACTTCAAACTCCGTAACGCCGTCTGTCAAGGCAGAAGCCCCTACGGTTTCTTTGGCAGAGTTCGCAATAGAAGTTACCACACCTTTGAATTTTTGTTTGGTATGTGAATACGCATCTACATCTACGATTGCCGTATCGCCTAATTTGATACGAATAATGTCGTTTTCATTCACATCTACTCGTACTTCCATTGTATTCAAATCCGCAATTCTCAACATTTCTGTACCTGCCATTTGCACAGTACCTACCACTCTTTCGCCTTTTTTCACTGCCAATTTAGACACGATACCACCCATAGGGGCAGAAACCATTGTCAAAGACAAGTTTTCTCTGGCTTCTTTTACAGATGCCTCCGCACTTTGTACCGTAAACCTTGATGCCTCAATAGTTTGTTTGGCTGCATTAAAGTCGGCTTGGGCAGATTCGTAGCTGGCTTTTGCCGTTTCCAATTCGGCTTGCGAAGCTACCTTCATGCTATACAATTTTTGCACTCTTTCGTATTCGTTTTTACTTCTTTCCAACTGTGCTTTAGACTGTTCTAAACGGGCAATGGTTTGTGAAAGTGTAGCTTTTTGTGTATTCAAAGACGCAGATGTTCTGTCGACAATAGATTGGTAGTTGTCGGGGCGAATTTTGAGCAACAACTGTCCTTTTTGCACAGAGTCGCCTTCGGCTATCCACAGCTCCCTGATTTCTCCCGAAACGTCTGGAGCTAATTTTACTTCCACTTCGGGCTGTAATTTACCAGACGCACTGACTTTTTCAATAATCGTAAGGCGTTGGGCTTTGGCTAAGGTAACTTCGGTAGCTTTTTTGCCACCTATCCAACCTCTGGATTTTGCCACCAACAACCCGACTACCACAACGGCAACTACACCGCCGATAATATACCAAGTTTTTTTAGAGTTAGGCTTTGCCATAATTGTAATGAAGATAGATTTTTTAAGTTAGTAATAATGCACAATCATCAAATTAGATGTAGGCAAATGTACTGATTCGCCACGTATTCGCATAAAACCTATTAGAGTTTTATTTTGCTTTTTGTGCCTAATAGAATTTTATGAATGTATTTTGTAGCACCTCACCCTGCCCTCTCCATTTGGAGAGGGTTCTTTGGAATGGTTCATGAACCCTAATGAGTAGGTTTTGCTTGAAATACTAAGAGGTTATAGGCTATTTGTTCTACTTCATAGCCAAAAGATTTTACCCACTGGATAAGTTCTTCCTCACTTTGTCCCATTGTTTGTAGGGTGTAGTGGTGAATTTCTACCAATAAATATTGGATACGTTGAGCTTGTAAAAGATTTTTCGCCCCTTTAAGTGCCTCCAATTCAAAACCCTCAATGTCTATTTTTATCAACTTGATGCTTTGCGGGAAAACGTCTGTAAGGTGGTCTAAAGTCTGAATGTAAATATGTTGTTGCCCATATAACCATTTGCGAAGGGCTGGAAACGATACTTTGAAGTTAAATTCATTGGCAAAACTACTTGCCCCTGTGTTTAGGCTTGAGTACAAATTAATCATGGTTTCGCCTGTAGTTGCACCAATGCCATAGGGTAAAATCTGCACATTCCCACATTCATTCAGCGAAGCATTTTTGGTAATCACTTCCCACAATCTTTGTTGCGGTTCTATGGCAAAAACTCTACCCGTATTGCCCACAATTTTGGACGCAATGATAGAAAAGAATCCTTCATTAGCCCCTAAGTCTATAAATGTATCTCCTTTGGCTAACAAAGATGATATTTTGCTGGTCATGAGTTCTTCGTAAGCCTCGTTGTTGGTCAATTTTAAGCCGAAATCCGACAAAGGGTCTATATAAAGGCGTAAACCGTTGGGCAGTTGGTGTATGGTGCGTTGCACCCTCAAAAACCACTTTAAGAGTAAAGCTGCTTCTATTGGACGAATCTTAGTGGCTATAAATTGGGCTGTGCTTGGTTTCATTTTGAAATAAAATTGAGAATAAAAGCAAAAAATAACAGCTTGACAATGTGTTTATTGCGAAAATCAATAAAGTAATAATCGTAGTTGTTTTCTTTGCCAAATAGGTAATTTAACAAATTTAGAAGTTAAAAGAAAGAAACAAAAAAGACTTGTCTTGTTTTTTACTTGTGATACCATCTTTGTTATTAAGTATGTAGTATATTCACAACAAATTGGTAGTAGAGCCAGCATAATTTACAAATAACAAACTACTCATTGTTTACTTCTTTACTTACAACCTAACTACTTTGGCTTATGTACTCACTAAAAACATTCTTACTTCTCTGTTTTTTGCTTGCTAACTACTTCTCATTTGCCCAACGCCAACAAATAGACAGTCTGCAACGCATTGTGCAGCAACTTCAACAAAATAAAAATTTTGAACAAGATACTTTTTATATCAAACAACTACAAAGTTTAGCAATCCATTATGTCTATGTGTACCCAGATTCTACGATTTTATTAGGAAAAAAAGTGCAAGTTCTTAGCAAGGAGATAGAGTACCAACGAGGTAACTTGTACGGCTTAATGGCTATTTTGGCTGGTAACCAAGCAAAAGGTTTGAACTACTTGAATCAAGCTTTTTTTGTGGAAGCTATCCAATTAAGTCAAAAATTAGGGGAAAAAAGTATTGAGGCACGTGCCTATAACCAAATGGCAAGTATGCTTAGAGATGCTGGCGTAGGAAAAGATTCAGTGGTAGCATTGTACCAAAAATCTTTGCAAATTCGACAAGAATTAAAAGAAATACGCGGAACTATATCAAGTATGCACAACATAGGTCTTGCTCATGCGTCTTTCGGAGATTATGAAGCCGCCTTGGAGCAATATTTGGAGGTGCTGAGGCTATCAGAAAAAAATGATTTACAAGACCATAAAGGTCATGTACTTTTGAGCATTGCAGAACTCTACACAAAGCAAAATAAATATATAGAGGCTGCTAAATACTATACACAAGCAAAGGAAATATTTGAACAAATCGGTAATAAAAGAGGGCAAGGCATTATTTTACAAGAATTAGGAGATATGGCACAAAGAAAAGGCGACAAGGTGGCAGCTTTGCAGTATTACCAACAATCGTTGGCACTGCGAATGGCTATCAAAGACCACAAAGGTATTAGCTACAGTTACAGTAGTTTAGGTAAATACTACCAACAACAAGATAGTTTTAGTAAGGCAGTGGAGTATTATACCAAAGCCATTCATACAAAAGAAACCATACACGAAATTACAGAGCTTCCACAAGACTATAATGGTATAGGACAGTGCTTTTTGGTATTACACGACTATAAAAATGCCTTACAATTTACTCATAAAGGGCTATACGTTGCTAAAAAAAATGGTACAAAACTACAAATTAGAGATTGTTTGCAACTCGTCAGCCAAATCTATAAGACTACAAAATATTATGACTCGTCATTATATTATTTTGAACAATTCAAACTATATGCCGACAGTTTAAATAACCAAGATATAGAACGGAAGACAGCACAACTACAAGCCCAATATGAATTTGAAAAGAAAGAAGAACTATTAAAACGTGAACATGAGGTAGAAAAAAGAATGTATTTTTGGCTAAACCTACTGATAGTCTGTGTGTTAATAGGAGCTTTAATTTTTAGTATTTACATTTACAAAAGTAGAATACAACTACAAAAATCATATAATAATTTGGCAAAGGCTAATGATACAATACAAATACAAGCAACCGCCTTAGCACAACAAACCCAAGAGTTAGTTACGGCTAACCAAACCAAAGACAAAATATTTGCTATCATTGGGCATGACCTCAAAAGCCCCATAGCTTCGCTGTTAGGCTTACTGAATTTGTTGGCAAGTCATGATGTTTCACAAGAGGAATTTATAGAAATGGCACATCATATAGAGAAAAATTTATCGCAAGTCAATTTTACACTCAACAACCTATTGGAATGGGCAAAAAGCCAACTAAAAGGTATCCAGACTGTTCCACAGACCTTACAACTACAAGATTTGGTAGTGGAAAATATGAATTTGTTAGCGGAAATAGCCCGCAACAAAGACATTACAATAACTCCGAATGTAGCAGCCAACAGCTTTGTATGGGCAGACAGAGAACAGATTAATTTAATACTTCGAAATTTATTGAGTAATGCTATTAAATTCTCAGAAAAAGGTGGGACGATTAGTATTAATGCAGAGGAGAAAGAGCAAAAGTATTATGAAATAACTATTCGTGATGATGGTGTAGGTATGTCTGCCGAAAGACTTGCTCGACTATTTGACGTACCAACAACAACCTACGGTACAAAAGGCGAAAAAGGTACAGGCTTGGGACTTACTTTGTGCAAGGATTTTGTCCAAAAAAACGGCGGGGAAATATGGGTAACAAGTGAACCCCATAAAGGTAGCACATTCTATTTCACACTACCCAAAGCATAAAAACACCCAAGAAAATTCACAAAAAACTATACAAAAACTACAACTATTTTAAAGCCTTTTCGTAAAAATAAAAAAGAGGAAAAACTTGTTTTTTTCGTTTAAACTCTTATTATTGCATTCATAAACACTGCATATAAAATGCTACTACAACATAACGATATAAACTTACAACCAAATGCCATTTTAGCAGGTAGCTGTCAAGCTATTTCGTGTTGGCTGCGTTGTTGCGAATATCTGGGTGTAGCACATTGCAAGTTGGTCAAGTAATTTTACTCTCCTAACAGCATATAGACACACCCAAACTTACTTCTATCAAAAAAAGCAGGTTTGGGTGTTTTATTTTACCTACTTTCTACTTCACATTTTGTCAGGTTTACCGCAAACGGAACACTTATTGCAATACAAAGGATAAAAAATAGCTTAAAAATTTGTATTTGTGTTAAAAATGTGTTAAAGCTACCAAAACAAAGTAACGATTTTTTTTGTACCAACGTACATACATTACGTAGTGAGAGGCTTACTTGCACTCACAAACTAACAATCAAACAATAACCTATTTTCTTTCACCACAAACTCCTACTATTATGAAAACTGTTTGGAACAATTCTCGAACTTCCGACACCCAAAGAGGTAAAGGCGAAAGACGTACAGACCGTACTCCTCGCCCTGAAACAGGAAGCCAAAAAGAACAAAAATCTGGCGAAAAATTAAAGCCAAATAATGTTCTTGTTTCTGAGCAGGCAGCTGCCTGCTCAGAGATTATTTCCCACTAAAAAGTCATCTTTCACAAAAAAAGATGACTTTTTTAATTTAGTACATTCACCTTTAGGCGAATATAATTTACAACCTATAACAACCTTTTTTTAGTTGCCTCCAAATCTGCAATAAGTTCTTGCATGACCTCTGCCACAGGACGCACAGCTTGTACTTGCATCGCCACTTGTCCTATCTCCCACTCCCCTTCTTGCCAATCTCCTTCAAAAATTCCTTTTTTAGCACGTCCTTTTCCTAACAAATCTGTTAGAACTTCGGGAGTAGCTCCGTTATTTTCTGCCTCTTTTACTTTTTCCCAAAATGGATTTTTGACCAACCGCACAGGTGTTAATTGTTTCATGACTAATTCGGTTTCGCCTTCTTGTAAACTCACGATTTTGTCTTTAAAAGCCTGATGTGCAGACGATTCTGTAGTGGCTGCAAACAAAGTACCTATTTGTACGCCCTCCGCCCCTAATGCCAACATTGCCAAAATAGCACGTCCAGAGGCTATACCACCTGCTGCAATGACAGGAATTTTTACGGTAGCTGCCACCGCAGGAATGAGGCACAGTGTAGTGGTTTCTTCTCTGCCATTGTGTCCTCCCGCCTCAAAACCTTCTGCAACTATGGCATCTACTCCAGCCTCTTGGCTTTTCAGGGCAAATTTCACACTTGATACTACGTGAACTACCGTAACTCCATGTTGTTTCAAGAACGGTGTCCATGTTTTAGGGCTACCCGCCGAAGTAAATACAATTTTTACCCCTTCGTCTATAATCACTTGTATCGTTTCTTGAATACGAGAGTACAACAGTGGAATATTTACACCAAAAGGCTTATCTGTGGCTTGTTGGCATTGGCGGATATGCTCACGTAGGAGTTCGGGAGGCATAGAACCTGCCCCAATTAAGCCCAAACCGCCTGCATTGCTCACCGCAGCAGCCAAACGCCAACCGCTGCACCAAACCATGCCTGCTTGTATGATAGGATATTGTATGCCAAATAATTTTGTAATGGCTGTAGTCATTATTAAATATAGTTAAGGATTAATTTAAAACTAACTCCGCAAGGGCTTGAAACCCTTGCGGAGTTAATCCATTTGAGCTTTAACAGGAAGTTTATTGAATAGGTGAAGTTTTCGCAGAAAATTGCTTCGACCACCACACCCACAACAAAAAAATGAAACCGTACACAATGACCTCAAACAAATACCGATGGTTAAAGTCAAAAGTAGCAGGAGAATAAATGACATTGAGGCTGAGTAATGCCACTCGCAATACGTTGAGGATAAAAATACCCACAATGCCCAAAGGAATAAACCAGAGTTTGTGCCAACTACTGCCCGCAAAACCCATGATAAAAATAGCAAAAACGGCATAGAGTTTCAGTCCGTTGCAAGGAGAACCCACCGAAAGTAGAGATTTGTTATCTACACAGACAATATGCCCTTCTAACAAAGAGGTATTGTAGCCTATCAGTTGTAGCAAATTACTACTCAAAGAGGCTATTTGGTAGTTGAGCCAATGGTCTAAGGCATTTTCGGGAGGTACTAAAAATTCATAGACGAGCCAAGCCGTTGCACCTACAACAGCCGTAAAAATGACAAACCGCAACCAATCTTTTTGTAACATGACAAAGGGGTTATTTTGACAAAAATACAGAAATAGCTAAATTTTTAAGCATTATTCATTGCGAATCTACCAAACTTAACGGCATTGTAACACAAATAATGAACTTAGAAAAGTTGATAGGTGTTAAGCTACAATACTAAACTAACTTCAAAAATTTATGCAAATAGCAGACTCTCATTGCGACTTATTAGCCTATTTATTGTATGACGAGGGACACCAATATGACGAAGTGGCTCGTTGTTCTGTTCCACAACTCAAAGCAGGCAATGTTATTTTTCAAACCTTAGCCATTTATACCAATACATCTGAAGAATCAAGCTCTACAAGTGGCTACTTACAGAGTGAACTTTTCAAAGATTTGGTAGAAGAAGAAACAGAACTTAGACTTATTAATAGTGCCGAAGACTTAGAAGATTTGGAAGAAAGTAGGCAAATTGGTGTAATGGCATCTATAGAAAATGCCTCTGGGTTTTGTGCAGAAGGGGAGGACATTGCAGATGGTTTTAAGAATTTGGAAGCTATTATAGACAACGTAGGCGGAAGATTATTGTATATAAGCCTTACTCACCACCACAAAAACCGTTTTGGTGGCGGTAATTACACCCGAACAGGGCTAAAAGATGACGGTTGTAGATTGTTGGACTACTTGGACGGTAGAGGCATTGCCGTAGATTTTTCACATACAAGTGATAAATTGGCTTATGATATTTTGAATTATATCACTACCCAAAATTTAGATATTCCTGTGATGGCAAGCCACTCAAATTTGCGTACTGTTCATAAACATAGGCGGAATTTGCCTACAGAAATAGCCCAAGAAATTCTGGAAAGAGGTGGCGTAATTGGTTTTAATTGGATTAAAGAATTTTTAGGCAAAAATTGGGGATACTACATCAAAAATATAGCAACAGCCTTTGATACTTTTGGCGAAGACGCAGCTATTTGTATGGGAACAGACTTTTTTCACACTCCACAGTTAGAAGACGAAGAAGACAGTGATTTTTTTGAAGGCTACCAAACTGCCGCAGATTACCCTACAATGGTTGAGGCTTTGTATGCCACCAATTTATTTAATGAACAGCAAATTGAAAACTTTACAAAAAATAATTTATTGAATTTTGTGGAAAAAGTATTGGTGAACTATTGATTAGTAAGTAATAGGAAATACTTAAATTGTAGTTATACTTTTCTGTAACTACTTGTAAATGAGCCACAAAGATGCAAACTCACTAAGAGAAAATAGTAGCTTGTTCTTCTTCTTATTGATTGGTAGTAAGGCAAATAGCTTGATAAACAATGTATTTGCCTTACTACCAATACGATTTTAGCCTGCCCACTTAATTTTTATGACTGCTTACTCCTGCTATAAATCTGCCACAATTTTCATAAAATCTAAGGCAAATTTTTGTACCATTTTCCGATAATCATCTTGGTATTTTGGCAAGGCTTTGTGATGATAAATAGCTGACAGTTTCTCTGCCAAACTTTCGGGCTGGTACGGGTCAAAAAAAGTTCCCTCTTTCCCTAACTGTTCATCATGTACGGGTAGATTTGATGCAATGATACATTGGTTCATCGCCTTAGCATCTTCTATAACGGTACTCCAGCCCTCAAACAAGGACGGTTGAATCACCGCCATTGCCTCTTTCATTAGCCTTAACTGTTCTTTTCTGTCTATAAAACCTAAAAAACGAATATTATCTGCCAAACCATGTGTAGTTACGTAATCTTTTAGGTCTTGCGAATAAGTTGCATTACGATAATCATGTTCTTTCCCCGAAAAAGCAACAACACACTCTATACCTTGTTCTTTTAGCAACTGAATTGCCTTAATTACTACTATATGATTTTTGTGTACCCAAAACTGATTAGGGGCAAAAAAATAACGAGAAGGCAAAGAAAATTTTTGTAGAACAGTCTGCCTATCTACCTCCTCATAGTTGGGGTGTGTAACGGCAAATTGTAAAACAGCCGTCTTATTAGTAGCTTCGGGATAAAATTGTTGGAAATCTTCTAAGGCATTGTAACTACTGAACACCAAAGGGACTTGTAGGTTTACAAGTTTTTGGTGTTGTGTAGCCCTATTTTCTAACTCCGCAGCAGAAAAAAAGTGCGGTAAGTATCTTTCCTGAAAATCAGGTATCCAATGTAGCATTTTATTGGCGGGTACTCTGCCAAAAAAGTAGGCTTTAGGCGGATTAGGGAATAAAACAGCTAAATTTTTAGGTCTTTTGTCTATCAATATTTTCCCTGTGGCAATTAGACTAATTTTGTTGATAAGTCTTTCTGTAATCTTGTAACTATTTGAATTGTAAGCTGTTGCATCATCAAATAAGTGATAAGATATAAACGGATAGGCTAAGGGGAGAATAGGCTCTATGTCTTTTTCTTGGTAAACAAACAAACAAATATGTGGTTGTTGTTCTGTAGGCAAGGTCTTTAGTGCCTCTATCAAATTCATAATATAGTACGAACCAGCTATCCAATCTGGTAAGTATGAAAAAATTAATCCTATTTGAATTCGTTGGTTTTCAGCCATTGTACATATCGTTTAATACCTTCTTCTTTGGAAACAGTTTGAACAAAACCCAATTGCTGCAAGGCACTAATATCGGCTTGCCAATACAAAGGGTCGCCTTGCTTTTGTTCGTTTGAAAAACCAAAGTTAATACGATTATCTAATTCTTTAAAGAATAAGGTAGCAACTTCTCGAATAGTCGTACTTGTACCTGTGGCTGCATTATAGACTTCACCCTTGCAAGGGGCTTTTGTAATTATTAACTCTATGACTTGCAAAAGGTCGTCGATATGAATAAAATCTCTGGTTTCATTACCTGTACCAAATAAACAAATTGGCTTTTGTTGCAAACTCTTTTGGTACAAATCCCAAAAAAGTTGTTTTTTAATGCCTTCGCCATACGCCGAAAAGATACGCAGACTACAAGTAGCCAAGCCAAAAAAATTGGCATACTCCGTTAATAGGTATTCACTTTGTAACTTATGGAAACCATAAGGCGAAACAGGTTTGGTAGGACTTTCTTCTTTGATAGGCAATACAGCAGGGTTTCCGTACACCGCAGCACTCGACAAGTTAATGAACTTACAAGTTGGGTTTTCCTTCTTAATAATAGATAATAGTTTGTTTACGTTAGAAACATTCAACTCAAAATCTATTTCAGGATACTCGAATGAAAACGCAACATTGGCACTACCTGAAGCATTGATACAAACGTCATAGTGGCGAGGGGTAAATAATGAAGAAAAATCTGCATTAAACTTGGTAATTTGGGTAAAATTGGCTTGTTCACTATGTCGCAAACCACAAGCCCAAACGTCATGCCCCTTTGCAGAAAAGTAACGAATACAATGACTCCCGATAAAGCCTTGACCACCAATGACTAATATTTTCATATCTTTTTTGCTATGTAGGAGTACATACGTCCAGCTACAGCCATTTCATCAAAAATACCCGTATAACCCGTTTTTTTATCTAAATACCAATTAAACAATTCAAATAGTAAAGGAATATATACTGCCCATGCAAACCTACGTGCAAAAATACTTTGCCTTACCCGTCTAATTTCTGCTTGGAAGGCTGTAGTAGAAAGAGGGAAGTAATTAATCACACTGTCATAGTGTTTAAGTTCTTTCAAGACCTCTAAACCTGCTTTTTGCATAGCATTTTTATATTCTGTGGGCGAAAAAGCATTTTCACCACCATAATATTTCTGTAAGGGGTGGCTTTCTAAAAACCATTGTTTGTCTGCCTCATCAAATACTACATGGTCTCTGATAGTTACTAAAATGCCTCCTTTTTTCAGCACTCTGGCACATTCTGCTATAAATTTATCCAAATCGTAAGCATGGTGCATAGCTTGACGAACATACACAATATCATAAGTTTGGTCTGGAAACTTGATGTCCTCTGCAAAAGCCTCAAAAACTTCTATATTTTGCAGTTGGTAGTGTTGTACTAATTGGCGAATAGCTCCAGCCCCAATCGTAAGGCTGCTATCAGGCTCTACGGCTGTAACTTCATAGCCATTAAGGGCAAATGCAATACTACTAATGCCGTTACCACAACCAATATCTAATACTTTTTTACCTTGTGGTTGGTATGCTTGAATCAGTTGTAGAGTGGCTATGAACTCCTCACTATGCCTAAACCTTTCTATATTTAAAGGTAAATCTTCCTCAAAATAGGCTTTCTCTACCAAATCCTTAAATTCAGGTTCTTGGCGGATATGAATAATGGTTTCTTCCCAAGTCATTTTATCTTTCATCTGCTGGTATAGTACGTATAATAGTTGCGGGATTACCGCCTACGATTGTCCAATCGGGTACATCTTTAGTTACAACACTTCCCGAAGCTACTATTGCCCCTTCTCCAATCGTAACACCTTTTAGAATAATAGAGTTAAAACCAATCCAAGCCTTATCTTTAATAGTAATTTTGGCTCTTTTTACATTTGTCCAATCTTTGTAATAGCCTATTTTATTTTCATCTACTCCTCTTTTCCAATCTTTTACATCATTTTGTCTTTCTACCCAGTTGGTAGAGTGTGAATTATTATCAGCTACAGTACAACCCCATGAAAACATGACATCATTACCAATTTCAATTTCTTCTATACAAATGAACATTCCTCCTCCTATAAACGTATTATTCCCAATAGTAATTTTGCCTGTTTGTACCTCAAAAATAAATTGTCCACTAATCAAAGAATCTGTGCCAATAGTCATATATTTTTTCCCTGCTTGTGGATTACGAACACTCAAATAAAAATTATCAAGGCGTGTATTTGCACCTATTAAAGCATGGTTAGTTAAGAGTTCCTCTTGTTCATTTTTTGGAGGAGTTGGTGGTACATCTGTTGTCAATTTTCTTAACAAAAAATGTAATATTCTTTTAATTAGATTTTTCATAAATATTGTTGAAAATAAGCCAACATCAATTTCATATTTTCTGCGTATGAATACTGCGTCAGTGTCTTTCGCTGACCATTTTTGGCTATTTCTTGCCTTTCTGCATCATGTTGTAAGTAATACAAGGCTTTTTCAACAGCATCTTCTGGCGAATCATAATACACTACTTCGTGGTCATCAAACAATCTGTATTTAGACTGTTTTCCATCTGTCAAAAGTAATGTTCCTACCCCTGTGGCTTCATACATACGCATATTGACGGCATACTCACCCGCAATATCTATGTGTGCATTGAAGGTAATTTTTGACCTTTGTAAAGTCCTAAACATCTCTAAACCCCAAACAGCTTCATGTAAACGGTGGCGTGTTGGGTGTGTAAATAATCTTTTAAATAGAAAATTCCGCCTATCTTGTATTGCTATATTTTCTGTTCCCAAACCAAAAATTTCTAAGGGAGTTTTTTGGAATAAGTAATTGACTAACTCTATTCTTTTGGTGTGTGAGCCACTTAGACTGCCTACAAAACTAAAAGGAATATCTTGTGCGGGTGCGTATTGTTGTAGCCCTGCCAATATAGAAGTATCGAAAGCAGCAGGTAATAATTCAGCTTGATAACCCGTTGCCCTAAATTTATCTACATAACTTGGCAATGAAGTAAGTACCAATGATAACTGTGTAGGTTCCTTACCTTCTGGAATAGGGCAAGAAATCCAACCATAAATCTTTTTAGTAGTAGGTTTTATAGCCTCTAAAAATTCGCCATAATACTGAAACATACTACCAATAAAAAACACATCGGGTTGTATTTGCTTTGCCTGAGCTATAGGAATTGTAAACTCCCAATGCGTTTCGTCAAAAGGTACATTATTTTCTTTTGCCCATGCTTGTTGTAACGGCTTGGCATTGGCAATGATAAGATGTGCTTCCGCCCCCAGTAAATTAGCATGATGCGTGTATGCCCCAAAAACTCCAAAAAAGTCATTCATCAAAGCCTTTAACTGTTCTTGATAAGGGGCTTCTACTAAATGAGGTCTATTTCCATAGAAATTCTTTAAATAGTCTGCGTAATAGGTGGCAAAATAGATAATTTTCATACATTTTTCTGGATAACTTCTTTCACATACATAATTTCCTCTGCACTCAAATCCGCATACATAGGCAAAGATAAAATTTCTTTTTGATATTGATAGGCTACAGGAAAATCTTTGGCGGTGTAGCCTTCGTGTGCATAACAAGGCAAAAACGGCAGCGAAGTAGGATAATGGATAGATGTCTGTATGCCGTTGGCTTGTAAAAATTCTTGTAAGGCAGTTCTGTCCACAGTCCTAATCACGTATAAATGAAAAACGTGATAAGCATTTTCTCTAATTTTAGGTAAAATTATACCTTTTAGCCCTTCCAATAACTGATTGTATAACAAGCCATTCGCATTGCGTTTTTCATTCCAGCTATTCAAATGAGGTAGTTTTACATTCAAAATAGCAGCTTGCAGGGTGTCCAAACGGCTGTTGCGTCCTTCTATCTGGTGGTCATGCTTCTGAATTTGCCCATGATTGGCTATACGGCGAGCAGTTTCAGCTATTTGGTCGTTGTTGGTGGTCATACCGCCAGCATCTCCGTAAGCTCCTAAATTTTTACCGGGGTAAAAGCTAAAACTTGCAGCATCTCCAAACGTCCCTACTTGTTGTCCACTGATTTTTGCTCCATGTGCTTGTGCCACATCTTCAATCACAATTAAATTGTGTTTTTTTGCAATTTCCATAATGGCGGGCATATTAGCAGGCTGTCCGTATAAATGCACAGGAATAATAGCCTTTGTTTTTGACGTAATTTTCGCCTCAATCAGTGCAGGGTTGACGGTATAATAATCTTCTTCTGCATCTACAAAAACAGGTTTTGCCCCCATGTTGCTCACCGTTTCGGAGGTAGAAATCCAAGACATGGCAGGTACAATGACTTCATCACCTACGCCAATACCAAAGGCTTTAAGCAAAATCTCTATCGAATCTGTACCATTGCCACAAGCTATACAGTGTTTTACCCCTACAAATTGGGCAAAAGACTTCTCAAATTGCTTGACAGGCTCACCACCTACAAACGTGGTGGTCGTTAATATATGTTGAATAGCTTGGTCAATGTCTGTCTTAATAGACAAATATTGTGC
>CANGYA010000003.1 GCA_947457925.1 Cytophagales bacterium
AATAGCATTTTCGGCTTTTACATAGTAAATATTGAGGTCATTACTAATGTTTTCGGTGGTGTAATTCAAAGTAATTTCAGCCGTTCTCGACCTTTCTGGCTTGAGTTGTGGGTCTGAACCCGAACCCCGCCAACCGCCATACAACAAGCGTGGGGTAGGGTCTTGGAAAGCCTCTCCATAAAAGGCTTTGAATATAAAACTTTTGAACTTAGTAACATAACCCAAACGCAAAGTAGGGGCTGTGCCGTAAGCGGAGTTATTATCTACCCTAAACCCAAAATGCAAGCCGTTGCTGCTATTAATTTGCCATTTTAACTGTGCATACACGCCTCTGTCTTCCCAATTAATGCGGTTGAGTGGGATAGGAGTTGTAGGGACAATAGGCGGAAATGCTACAGATGCTTTGGTCAAAAGTTCGGGATAAAAGAAATCACCCGAAGAAGTTTCGTAGGCTTTTTGCAAACTCTTAATTTCATATTTTAAGCCTGTAAAAAAAGTGAGGTTGTTTAAAATACGGTATTCAAAGTCTTGGTTCACAGACCAACTTGTATTAAAAGACGACCAATAAGTCATTTGTAATACTCTTATACTTTCTTTGGGGGCAATTTTGGTGTTGCCTATCACAGACGAGTCTTTGCCACTATTAGAAATATTGTAACCTTCTAAGTCATACGAACTTCTATCTACATAGCTTTCTCTGTACCGCAACAAAGTTCTTGAAAATAATTTTTGTTGAATAATAGGTGTGTTGTAACGGGCATACGCACTCAATTAGGGTTGCATCCACTTGCCATTAGGCGTAAGAGCATCGGCAGGGTACACATTGCCATAACCATTGTCTGTATGAAAATACTGTAAACCTAACTCTAATTTATCTACATACAAACGGGCATCTACGGCTCTGTGGCGAATTGGCGAAGAATATTTACCCGCCAAATCTGGGTTATTGACCATATCTCCCCATAGTTTTTTATCTGCTAAATACTTGTCTTTCAACCAAAAACCATCATTTGGGTCAATAAATTGATTCGTATTACCATTTTCCATTCGCCCAGTCAAAGAAAAACGGAATTTATTTTTTTGGTAAAAGAAGTTCATATCCGCAGTCGTGTAGCCGTTGGTACTACTGGTCAATGCACCTGTTAGGTTGAGGCTTCTTTGTTGTTGAATAGTTTTTTTGGTAATCACATTGATAACCCCCATGAAGGCATTTGCACCATAAATAGACGAGGCTGGACCAAAAACAACTTCTATTCTCTCTACATTGGAGAGGGGAAAAGCACCCCAAATATTGACTTGGTTAAAATAAAGGTTATTGTAAATAATACCGTCTATCATCACCAAAAACGGAGAACCTAAGTCTGTACGGTAGCCCCGAAAGTATGTTTTCATCAACTCATCACCATAAGACAAAGCAAGGTCTATTTGTGGTAAATCTTGCATCACTTCCAACATATTTCTGTACCCACGCCTTTGTATTTGTTCAGCCGTAATGACCATGATAGAGGCTGGCGTATCTCCTAATTTCTCGGCACTGTTAGAAGCCGTAACAACCTCCGTATTTAAGAGGCTAATCAATGTATTTTTGGGCTTTACTTTCAAGAGTTCTTGCACAGAAGAACTCATAATGGTGTCTATTTGTGAATAAGAGGGAAAAAAGGTAATGTTCAGTAAAACAATGCAGAATAGTCTTTTTATTGATTCCATAGACAGTGCAAGTAAGTATTGTGTAAGATTCTTTAAGTGTAGTTGATGAATTAGCACTTTGTGTAAATAAAAAGAGGCTCGAACAATGTATGTAAAAAAAGATAATGTTACAAGTTTAACAGCAAATTTTATTCTCTAATCATCATTTACAAGGTCAATCATGCTACATACTTCAAAAAGATTTTTATTTTTGCAGGACTACCTTGTTGAATGGCAAACATTTTCAGAAAATTACTTGTTGTGGCAAAGTATATTCAGTTTTCAATAGTAGATTTTTGTATTTTACAAAACTATATTTGCTTATCTTGTAAGTAAGACTTTATTGATACTTATTTTTTTTGAATAAAAACCCTAAAAAACTGTTATTCAATCACTTGTAAGTATTTTCATTTAAAATTTACTAATTAATAATTGTGCATTGGCACGTATAAAAGATTATGTTAGAAAACCATTTGTATCTCACTCCTCGCCAAATTGTTGCCGAATTAGACAAATATATTATCGGACAACATGAAGCCAAACGCAATGTAGCCATAGCCCTCCGCAACCGTTGGCGGAGAATGAATGCAAAGGCAGATATGCGGAGTGAAATTGTACCGAATAATATCTTGATGATAGGTTCTACGGGGGTTGGTAAAACCGAAATAGCTCGCCGTTTAGCCAAAATAGCAGATGCTCCGTTTGTCAAAGTAGAAGCCTCTAAATTCACAGAGGTAGGCTATGTAGGGCGTGATGTGGAGAGTATGGTGAGAGATTTGGTGGAACAGTCTGTGAGTTTGGTGAAAACTCAACAAAAAGAAAAAGTAAAAGCCAAAGCTATGGAAGTGGTCGAAGATGTAATCTTGGACGCACTCATTCCACCTATTCAAGACGACAACAACCCCGATGCCCGCCTCAACGAAGCCACCAGAGAAAGATTTAGAGAAAAACTACGGAATGGCGAATTGGAGGAAAGAAAAATAGAAATTCATGTAGAACATGACGCAGGTTCAAATGTAGGTGTAATTGGTGGCTCTGTTGATGAAATTTCTATGATGAATATTCAAGAAATGATTAGTAACATGGTGCCTCGCAAATCTAAAAAACGCAAGTTGCCTATAGCCGAAGCCCGCAAAATTTTGTTGGAAGAAGAAGCTGCCAAACTAATAGACATGGACGAGGTGAAGGCGATGGCTATTCAGAAGGCACAAGATTCAGGCATTATTTTTATTGACGAAATAGACAAAATAGCCTCGTCTAACCGCAGTGGAGGAGGTCCCGATGTGAGCCGTGAAGGGGTGCAAAGAGATTTATTGCCGATTGTAGAGGGCAGTGCTGTCAATACAAAATATGGTGTGATTCATACAGACCACATACTTTTTATTGCAGCAGGAGCTTTTCATATTTCTAAACCTTCGGATTTGATACCAGAGTTTCAAGGTCGTTTCCCTATTCGGGTAGAACTGAACAGTTTGACACAAGACGACTTTTACCATATCCTAAAAGCTCCAAAAAATGCCTTGACCAAACAATACCAAGCATTATTGGCTTCGGAGGGCGTAGAACTAACTTTTCAAGATGAGGCTTTGTCCGAAATTGCGAGTATTGCCTTCCAAATCAATAGTGAAATAGAAAATATTGGAGCAAGAAGGCTACATACTGTCATGAGTCATTTGCTCAACGAGTTTTTGTTTGATGTACCCGACCTGATTCCTGTAAACTCTAAGTTAGTTGTAAATGCCGAAATGGTGCAAAGCAAATTGGCAGGCTTGCTGAATAATAGAGATTTGAGCCAGTATATTTTGTAAAAAAGTAGCTGTGATTTACACTTTCCAAATTTGAAGATTTGGAAAGTGTAAACTTATATTACACCATTATTGCATAAAAAATACATCATCACAGCTTTTTACTCTTTATTTTTATTTTCTTTGTAAATATTTTCATCATGTTTCTATAGTCAATGCCATCTTCAAATCATCAAACCCAAAAAGTTGTTTATTTATTAAGCCACCCTATACAATACTTTTCTCCTTTGCTTCAGCAACTAAGTAGTCAGCCAATGATAGACCTAAAAGTCTATTACTGTTCTGACCATGGTGTGAGTAATAAGATAGACAAAGAGTTTGGAAAGGTTGTCAAATGGGATATTCCATTATTAGAGGGGTATGAATATGAATTTTTACCTAATAACAGCCCAAGTCCTTCTGTTGCAAATTTTTTTGGCTTAGTAAATTGGCACATTATTTCACAATTATATACAGACAAACCTGCTATTTTGATTGTTCATGGTTGGGGCTACTTTACACATTGGTTGGGTATTATTATAGCTCGTTTATTAGGAATAGAGGTATGGCTGCGAGGTGAAACACCCTATAAACAAGTGGCAAAAAAAACTTTTTTAAGAGGACTCTTGCATCGTATTTTTACAAAAAACGTCTTGTTCAGATGTGTTAATAAATTTTTATACATAGGTTCACAGAATAAAGATTTCTATACGTCATTAGGTATTGAAGAAAAAAAATTAATTTTTACGCCCTATTGTATTGACAATCAAAGATTTAGTACATCTTACGAACAGCTTACTCCCCAACGTCAGTCATTACGAACAGCTTTACAAATACCAGAAGATTATGTTACGTTTTTATTTTGTGGTAAGTTTATAGATAAAAAACAACCTTTGTTACTATTAGAAGCCTACAATGCGATTCAACATACCAACAAAGCATTGATTATGGTGGGTGATGGAGAGTTGAATCCTGAAATTCAAGATTATATTCGCACACACCTCAACTGCACTAATGTTCATTTGGTAGGCTTTAAAAATCAAAGTGAACTCCCTCATTATTATCTGATGGCAGATGTTTTTGTTTTACCTTCTACCATTGGCGAAACATGGGGCTTGGTGGTCAATGAAGCTATGAACTTTGAGCTACCTCTTATTGTATCAGATATGGTGGGCTGTGCAGATGATTTAGTGGAAAATGGAGAAAATGGGTTTACGTTTCAGAATGAAAATGCTGTGGATTTAACCCAAAAAATGACTTATTTCATTGAAAACGCCAGCAAATTGCAAGTAGCAGGGCAGCAATCTGCTAAGAAAATCAAGGCGTATAGTTATGAAGTGATAGTAAAAAATATCATTAACAATTTGAAGTAATTTTAAATTTTGGTAATTAATTTTAAAGTATTTATGCGTTTACTTTTATTAGGTTCAGATTATGGTTATTCGATAGAAAGACATTACTTAAAATACTTACGAGAATTAGGTATAGATGTAACCTTATTTGGTGTAGAGAACTTATATGCCCGATACGCATACAAAAATATATTGACAAAAGTCATTAATAAAATAGGCATCAACCAACATTTCTTCGCTGAAGTCAATCGTCAAACCATCGATTTTGTGAAGCAACATCAGCCAACACATATTTTGGTTTTTAAAGGTATGCAGCTTTACCCACAAACTATTCAAACTCTCAAAAAATTAGGCTGTTTCATAGCCAATTATAATCCCGACCACCCATTTATTTTAACAGACAAAGGTAGTGGTAATCAGTATGTTACAGATGCAGTGCCGTATTATGACTTGCATTTTTGCTATTCTAAGTTATTGATGCAAACAATAGAGAAAAATTATGGATTACCAACTGTATTTTTGCCTTTTGGTTATGAATTAAGCAATGAGGTGTATGAAAAAGCCTTACAACAAGAAGAAATTTTACAACCTTGCTTTATTGGCAATCCAGATAAAGAACGAATAGCTTTTATTAAATCTTTGTTGAAAGAAGGTATAACTTTAGCTCTTTACGGGCATTACTGGGAAAGATATTTTAGTGCTACTACACAATTAACGTTGTATCCTGCTTGTTATCAGCAAGATTATTGGTTTACTTTGCAACGCTACAGAGTACAGATTAATTTTTTGCGTAAGCACAATGTTGATTCTCATAATATGCGTACTTTTGAAATTGGGGCTATTGGTGGCGTGCAATTAGCCAATGACACTACCGAACATAGGGAGTTTTTTGAGGAGGATAAGGAAATATTTCTATTCAAAACAACTTCAGAGTGTGCCGAAAAAATAAGGTTTTTATTAGCTTTGTTGCCCCAAAAAATTAACGAAGTACGACTCAATGCACGCCAAAGAAGTGTTTTGGGTAACTATACTTATGCAAGTAGAGTACAGACTATTTTTAATACATTAAAAAACTATTCCTAATGAATGTAACTATTGACCCATACGTACAAGAATATATTGCAGGTACAAACGGAGTGATGTATGTAGATTTAATTGGTAAACTTAAAGAATATCCTATTCCTGAAATTCCGATAGCGGATAGTAATAATGGGTTATTCTTAGATATTGGCATTGGTTGGGGGCGTTGGATGGTTGCAGCAGCACGCAAGGGGTATATGCCTATGGGGATAGATATTAAATTAGAATCTTGTATTGCTTCTCGTAAAGTCTTACAACAATTAGGGCATAAGGGAATTACAATACAAGCTGACCTTAAAGCTTTACCTTTTCAATCTAATATTTTTGATAAAGTATGGTCTTTTAGTGTCATACAGCATACACATAGACAAAGAGCTAATAGTTGCTTAAAAGAAATTTATAGGATTTTACAGCCAGAAGGTTCTACTACTTTGGAATACCCTATTAAACATGGTATTCGTAATACCTTATTTACATTAAATCGTACTACCAATGAAGAAGATGATTATGATTCATGGTGTGTGCGTTATTATTCTGTTAAGGAGTTAGAAGAAAATTTTAATACTATCTTTGGAAATTTTTCTTATCACTCACACTGTTATTTTGGTATTGGAATATTACCAATAGATATTAAATACGTCCATACAAAATACAAACCTCTTGTACTATCTTCTTTATTTCTTACAAAATTATCTGATTTTATTACGCCCTTGCGGTTAGTGGCTGATAGTATTTTTGTAGATGCAGTAAAACATATTGATGCACCTCTCAATACAATTCAAGAAAAGCAAACTCTAACAGCAGCCTTTCAACGAAATGATTTATCTGAATTAGAGTTCTTAGAACATATTGTAGCCTGTCCTATTAATCAATCTACATTAACCTTAGATAGTCATCAAAAATATTTTGTCAATGAGGTGCAAGGAGTTAAATATCCAATTATACAAGGTATTCCTGTATTAATGGAAGAAGCTGCTATTAAATTGTAATTGTTAGTTACTAATTAAATTTTTCTATGAAAGTTTGTATTTCTTTGGGTGGTCGTTTTCATGCTTTTTATTTGGCTAAATACCTACAAGAACAAGGTTATTTATACCATCTCTGCACAAGTTATCCGAAGTATGAGGTGGCTAAATATGGCATTGATACAAAGAAAGTAAGCACTGTGGTATCTAAAGAAATTATGCAAAGAGGCTATAGGAAGTTAATGAAAAGAGAACTGACTGATATTTATTTATGCGATTGGTTTGATTACTGGGCAA
This sequence comes from Cytophagales bacterium, assembly GCA_947457925.1. Taxonomy (GTDB): domain Bacteria; phylum Bacteroidota; class Bacteroidia; order Cytophagales; family Thermoflexibacteraceae; genus JAAFKA01. The sequence goes on from CANGYA010000003.1 coordinate 7,165, forward strand.
GTAAACAAATCCCCTTAGATGCAGATGTTTATATCATTTGGTCTGGCTTTGCCCTCAAGACTATTCAACGTATTAGAAAATATAATCCACAAGCTATCATTTTGTTAGAGAGAGGGTCTGCACATATTCTCGAGCAGAATAATTTGTTACAAGATGATAAGATGAATAAGGCTATTTCGCAAGATATGATTGATAAAGAAATAACTGAATACCAAGCTGTAGATATTATTAGTACAATTAGCTTATTTGCAAAGTCATCTTTCTTAAAATATGGATTTCAAGAAGAAAAAATTTTTGTCAATAACATGGGAGTTGATTTGCAAGAATTTCCGTCTATAGACAGAAAAATTAAAACTATAAACGAGCCTTTGGTTGTAGGTTATGTGGGTGTGATGAGTAAACAAAAAAATGTGCAAGGTTTAATTCAAGCTGTAGCTTATTTGAGAACGCAAAACATACCTATAAAATTATTACTTGTAGGAGGAATAGATACGACCAACTTCGATGCCCAGTCATTAAAGGAAGATTTTATTGACTATCAACCCAGTATGCCTCAACGTGAGTTATATAAGATATATGCTCAAATGGATATTTTTGTACTGAACTCACTACAAGATGGTTTTGGTTTGGTACTTTTGCAAGCTATGTCCACTGGGTTGCCTATTATTGCCACTACAAATACAGGTGCACCAGATGTAGTAAAAGAAGGAGAAAATGGTTTTGTAATTCCTATTAATGATGAGGCAGCTTTAGCAGACAAAATATTATTTTATTACCAAAATAGACTCAAAACACATGAGATGGGCATTAATGCTCGCAAAACAGCCTCTAATGGCTTCTCTTGGAATGACTATGGGCAAAGGTATGTTCAATATCTCGAACAGCTTATTAAAAAATCTAATTAACTATGAAAGAACGTAATTTATTGATGGCAGTTTATAGCTCAGTAGAATACTACCCGCCTTCTCTTAATGCTTTAACAAATTTAAGTGTAGTTTTTGATAAAATTAGTATTTTATCAAGAAATGTAAAAAAAAATGAATGGAACTATACGAGTAATGTAGAAAATATTTTATCTGGAGAGTTTACGCCTATTCGTGAAGTTGAACAGCAACCCATGTATTGGAAGGTCATATCTTTTTTACGCTATACATGGGAAATGTGGAAAATTATCAAAAACCAAAACCCCCAAGTTGTCATATTGTATGACCCCATTCCTACATTATCCTATTACCTAATTAGTTTATTATCCAATAAAAAGCATTTGGTATGGTATCATAACCATGACGTAGTAGAGATGTCGCAAGTAAGAAAATACTCGGTGAATTGGTGGGCTGCTAAAATAGAGAAAAAGTTATTTCAAAGTGTAAATATATTTTCTTTGCCAGCTCAGGAACGTAAATCCTATTTTGACATTTCGTTATTTAAGGGTAAATACTATTTTATTCCTAACGTGCCAGCCATAGCTCTTTATAAAAAGTTTTATACGCCTAAAACCTTACAAGATACTCTCAAACTGATTTATCAAGGAACCATCGCAAAGGGGCATGGTTTAGAGGAAATCATAACAACTATTTTACCTCAAAAAATAAAAGATAAACACCTAGAATTACACTTAAAAGGTGTAATTAGTGAGAGTTACAAAACAGAGCTTTTGCAATTGGCAGCCACTCATGGGGTAGCAAATGTTCTTGTCTTTCATGGTTTTGGTGCGTACCAAGATGTGCCTAAAATAGCTTCTGAATGTCATATTGGTATAGCTATACATACAAACACCGATACGATGAATAAAACATTAGGTACATCTTCTAATAAAATTTATGAGTATGCAGCTGTGGGTCTGCCGATATTATTATACGATAATAGACACTTTAGAGAACATTTAGAAAAATATGACTGGGCGTACTTCACAGACCTTTCAGAAGAATCTCTGAAAAGCTGCCTGACAGCCATAGTAAATAGCTATACTGTAGTATCTGCACAAGCCCACGAAGATTTTTTGAAAGAACTAAACTTTGAGTCTTATTTTTTACCTGTACTAAAGGAAATAGAGCCTGCATTGCACTAAAATAAAAGACGGTAAGAATTATTAAAAATCAACAAGAAATTTTTTATTTTTATGTTGATTTTCGTATTTTGCTACAAGTTTGTCAAACATTCCTAATCAACCATCATAAAACAAAATAAGATATGAAAAAAAATGTTTTCTCCCTCTACTGTATCGTATTTTTTTTAGGATTTATTCATAGTATCGCAGCACAAAAACTACTTTCTGAACAAGAATTGGCTGCTGCTAAAGAATATACCTCCATAGAAACAGCCTTAACTGAGGCAGACAAGGTATATAAGTTATCTTTGACGGGCATAAAGGCTTTACCTGCGGATATAGCAAAACTTCCTAACCTACAAGTATTAATTTTGTCGGGTGTGCAAGATGCCGATTTGAAAAATATTTTGGGGCAAATAGCTAACTTGCCTATTCAGGAACTGTATTTAAGAGAATCCCAATTAACCGCATTACCCGCAGAAATAGCTAAACTCAAAAATTTGCGTCAATTAGATTTGTCTTTTAATAAATATACTACTTTGCCCGCAGAAATAGGACAGTGTAGCAAATTACAAACCTTGAATCTATTGGAAAATAAATTTGCACCCGAAGAAAAAGACAAAGTAAAAAAGATGTTACCGAATACAAATGTTTTGTTTTAAATGACTGTTTTCAATAGAAATTTACAATAGAAAGAGAGCTAATATTTTCATAAATATTAGCTCTCTTTGCAGTATTTTAATAATCTCCCAAAGTTTCTGGTAATTGTGCCAAAGCCTTAGCTAACTGTTCGTCATTAGGAGCTACCCCATGCCATTTGTGAGAACCCATCATAAAATCTACCCCAAAACCCATTTCTGTTCTCATCAAATTCATTACAGGCTTACCTTTTCCTGTCAATGTTTTGGCGTGTTGGAGTGCAGCCGTAATTTTTGCCATGTCGTTGCCTTCACTTTCCATTACTTCCCAACCAAAAGCCCGCCATTTTGCTGCCAAATCTTGTAAAGACATTACTTCTTCTACAGAACCGTCTATTTGCTGTCCGTTTACGTCTATAGTGGCTATCAAATTATCTACTTTGTGGTGTGCGGCATACATTGCAGCCTCCCAAACTTGCCCTTCTTGCTGTTCGCCATCTCCCATTAGGACATAAACTAAGTGATTGTCTTTGTTTAATTTTTTGGCTTGAGCAGCCCCCAAAGCAGCAGACAAACCTTGTCCCAAAGAACCAGAGGCAATTCTGATGCCCTCCAAGCCTTCTTCGGTAGCAGGGTGTCCTTGCAAACGAGAATTGATATGGCGGAAAGTAACCAGTTCTTTCACATCAAAATAACCGCAACGAGCCAGCGTAGCATACCAAACAGGCGAAATGTGTCCGTTTGACAAGAAAAATAAATCTTCGCCAATGCCGTTCATCTCAAATTTGGGTTGATGGTGCATGGCACTACCATAAAGAGCCACTAAAAAATCTGTGCAGCCCAAAGAACCGCCGGGGTGCCCCGACTGGCAGGCGTGTACCATACGCACAATGTCGCGACGAACTTGGGTAGCTAATTTTTGGAGGTATTCTGTATTTTGCATAACGTAGAGGGATAAATACAACTCAAATCTTTATGGCAACAAAGTTTCAAACTTTACGACTGTAAACCAAACGATAGGCAAATAAAAATTAAGGCGGCACTATGATAGATTGATATAAAGTTTCTGTAAAAATTCACCTAAACTATCATCTTGGCTCAATCCTATTTTCTTTTTCATGCGGTTGCGTGCTATTTTTATAGCTCCATCTGTTACATTCAACAAGGCAGCAATTTCTTTGATGCTCAAATTCATTTTGATATAAGCACATTGGCGAAGTTCATTCACAGTCAAGGCTGGACAAATAGCACTCAGTTTATCAAAAAATTGAGGGTGTACTTGCTCAAAGTGTAATTTGAATTTATCCCAGTCATTCTCCATTGTATTACTATGTTGTAACTCTTTTTTTATGGATTGAATTTCCTTTTTGACCTCCTCTAATTGGTTGCTCAGGACTTTATCTAACAGTATATCAATACGTTGTAAAAATTCACTTTTTTGAGCTACCAGCAACGTCATACTCATGAGTTCTCTTTCTCTGTGTTCCAATTTTTCTTGTTGAATACGCTGATTATCTGCCTGTACTGCCAATACTTCTTTGGTGCGGGCAGCTACCAATATTTCAAGTTCGGAATTAATTTGTTTTTGCAGTTTTTCATTTTCTTGAAGTTGTGCAATGAGTTGCTCTTGTAGCTGCACTTTTTCACTACGTTCTTGTACTTTTTCGGCTAACTCCTGATTCATTTGTTGCTGTAAAACTTCATTCGTTTGTAGTTGCTCTATCAGTTGGTCTTGTAATAGTCTTGTTTCTTTTTCTTTTAATAAATTTTTATTTCTATGAAACAAATAACCACTTAATAAGCTGGTTGCTAAAACAATAATTGTAGCCACAAGCAAAATGTACTGCCGTTGTTTTTCTTGTTGCAATGTTACAATACGGCTTTCTTGTTGGGCTACCGTAACGGCGTGTTGAGCTTCCGCATATTCGGTTTGTAGGCGATGAATTTCTGTATTTTTTTGAGAAGAAAACAAACTATCTTTAATGACTGTTGCCTTTTCTGTATAAAGCAAAGCATCTTTGTATTTTCCTTGTGCTGCATATAATTGAGCCAATAGTTGATACATAAACTCTTGTATCACAGCGTCATGGTATTGTTGGTTCAGTGCTATACCTTTGTTGAGTAATTTTTCAGCCTCTTGGTATTGTTTATCAAAAAGTAAAATTTCTGCAATATTGGCAGAGGCATACATAATCCCTTCATTATTTTGCCTTTTTTCTTCAATCACCAATGCCTTTTTTTGATAATACAAGGCAGAGTCATATTTTTTAAGGTCTGTATAAGCCACACCAATATTAATATAAGCCCTTGCTAACTGTGAAACATCAGTAGTAGGATTAATGATAGCCAAACTTTTTTTGTGGTATAACAAGGATTCTTGCAATTTACCCCAATGCCTATACATAGTAGCTAAAGATGAATATGCTAATATTTCTGCATCTACATCTTTTATTTGTTGGAATATACTTAGTGCCTTTAAATTGTACTTTTCCGATTTTTCATAATTTTTTTGTTCATCATAAATAGCAGCCATATTACAATAGGCAGTAGCTATTCCATCTAAATCTTTAAGTTTTTCTCTTATTTGTAAAGATTTAAGATAATAAGCAATAGATTTAGGGTATTGGGCTTGTCGGCGGGCAGACACGCCCAGATGGTTGTAAGACTGTGCCTGTCCTTGTAAATCATTGAGTTGAATCTGAATGGCTAAGGCTTTTTTGTGCAACCGTACTGCCTCCGAATGGTTACCCTGAATGTCGTAGATAGTACCAAAAGAGTTGTAACAACTTGCAATACCTCTTTCATAATTAAGCCTTTCAGCAATCTTCAATGCGTGTTCAGAAACTGTCCGAGCCGAGTCTGTTTTATTGTACCAGAATTTCCTAGCTAATTGCAATGATAATTGAACTTTTAGTGTGTCATTATCCGATAATTTTTTGATTTTGCTATACAAACTATCCGTAGGAGAACTCTGGGCATAGGTTGTATGTAGTAATAAGCATGGATAGACGAATAGAAAGATGTAAGAGAAAATTTTGAGCATACTAAAAGAGAGAATGGTTTAGCAATAAAGAAAAAGGAGTAAAATATTCTTATACCAATAAATTATATATTAACAATTATTCTAATACCAATTATAAATCAAATGCAGTTCAAAGATGTCATCTTTTTACGAGTGTATAACCTTGCAATTTTACTGTTTTTACAAAAGATGACATCTTTAGACTTTGAACTAAATACTACCTATAAGTTGGTATATTATATCAGAAAATGGAATTTTGACTGTCATAAAGCTATAAAGTATTCAATAGTAAAAAAATAATTTGAAATATTTTTTCACAGTTATATAAAAACAAAAGCCTCTCTACAGTTGTAAAGAGGCTTTTGTTCAATTACCAAAAATTATTGTCAATTATTTATTTGCAGCAAGAGCTTGATGAATATCATCTTTTGTCAATTTATTAGCCACCAAGAAGTCATTATACAACTTTGCATATTTAGACTCAGTCGGATTGGCTTTTACTACTTCTTCATACATAGCTATTGCGTCCATGAACAAACCATTGTCCTCAAAATAACGAGCAGCAATCAATTTGTTAATTGTTTCGTCAGGATTTACACAAATGGTTTTCAAATCTGCACGAATTTGTGCTGTTCTTTCTTCAGACACTTTTTCCAAAGAAACACCTTTTTCTAAGCCACTTAGCTTATCATCAGATACATTTTGTCCTTTTTCTAAAGGTACAGCCTTTAAAATCAAGTGTGAATGTTCTTTAAACGTAGCCAAAGGAATTTCAATGACTGTGCCTTCTCCTTTTACTGTTTGAGCAGCTACTACTTGTTCAGACAAATCAAGCAACAAAACTCTATAGGCTTCTACTTTTTTCTCATCTGCACTTGGCTTTAGCACCCACTTTACGCCAATCGTGTTACCGTAAATTTTTACAGGTACAGCCTCTCTGTTCAAATCTTGTTGTGCGTTGGCATCTTCTACGCCTAATGGTATCATTACCACTTGGTCGACACCACTACGGTCAACTGAACCTGTTTTGTTCATGTATTTAGACCTATTTTGTGTAGGAGCATCTCCGTCATCTTTTGTCAATTCGTTTACTACAAAAGACGCATATTTGCTTGTTAGACTCGAATTAGAATTTTTGAGTGCTTGGTTCATCAAGTCTTTAATTTTGTAAGTGCCTTTTGAGGTCAGTTCCACAGTTTTTCCGTTAGAATGTGATAAACCCAAATACGCACCTTCTACACTAATGGCTTCTGTGTCTTTAATCTTTGTACCTACTTTTACAGGAACACCATTAACTGTATTATTGCCTTTGCTGCCAAATACTTTAAAAGAATAATCTTGGGCGTACAAAGTTGTACCTGCTAACATAAGGGCTGTACAGATAAAAAATTTGCTATTCATGGCTATAGTAAGTTTATTGATGACAAATGTGATACTTTTGTTTAACTTATTTACTTGTATCTTTACGTAAAGATACGAAACTGGTTGTATATTCGAAACAATTTGTAGCTTTATTTTAGGAAAAAGCCCTTTAAATTGACCTAAAAGTTACAAGCACTAAAAAAAGCTAAGAAGATGAATAAATCTTTGCAAAAGTTGATTAAGGCTCTCCACCAAAAAAAATACAGACAAGAGGAAGGTTTGTTTTTGGTAGAAGGAGAAAAAAGTGTGGTAGAACTCTTAAGCAGTACATTGCTAACAAAAGCTGTATTTTTTACGCAAAATTTTGCTTTACAACACAGTAATTTATTGCAAAAAATCGCAAAAACGGATACGGAGTTATGGCAAATTTCGGCAACTGTATTAGAACAAGTCGGTACATTACAAAGCAATGACGCAGCCTTAGCGGTGGTCGAAATGCCTGAAAATAAGGTGTTGCTTTGTCCCCAAAACTCTTATCAAATCGTATTGGCAGACGTGAGAGACCCCGGTAACTTAGGTACTATCATTCGGATAGCAGATTGGTATGGCATTCATCAAATTGTTTGCTCTCTCTCTACCGTAGATTGGTACAACCCTAAAGTAATTATCAGTTCTATGGGGTCGTTTTTGCGTGTGCAGCCCTATTATTGTGAGCTACCTGCTTATTTTGAACAAAATGCACACCTGCCTATTTATGGTGCTTTGATGAACGGTGCAAATGTGCATACCGTTCAATTTGCTCCGCAAGGCATCATTGTGATTGGCAATGAGTCGAATGGCATATCAACAGACTTATTAAAATACATCAAATATCCTATTACAATACCTCGTTTTGGTGGGGCAGAGTCTTTGAATGCGGGCATTGCTACTGCCGTAATTTGTGATAACTTACGAAGGTAGAGTTAATTGATAACCAATTATTTAAAGGAACAAAGATGACACTGATATTCACTGTTTTTTAGTTTAATTATTTTTCATCTTTATTAGAGTTTATGAATAACTCCTTTTTAGCCCTCCCTTTGGGGAGGGTTGGGTGGGGCTATAACAAAAAGTTATTCATAAACTCTATTCTTTTAGCAAACTATAGTTACAAAAATACAGTTATAGATAAGTCATTGTATCACAAAACACTAACTTCTTTAGCCAAAAAATACTATGCAAGCAGAGCATCTTTCGTATCTTACACCTACTTTTTATTTGGATTATAAAAATACAGTGGTAGAAAACTATGTGGCAAAACATATTTCTATTGACGATACTCCCAAAGAGAAAGCTGTGAAATTGTACTATGCCATTCGTGATGACTTCAAGTACAACCCCTACGACATTAGTTTAAAACCTGAACACTTCAAAGCCAGTTATTTGCTACAACGTACAGACGGTTATTGTACAGAAAAAGCCCTTACGTTGGCTGCGTGTGCCAGAGCTGCGGGAATCCCAAGCCGTTTGGGGTTTTCTAATGTAACTAACCATATTGGCACAAGCAAATTGGAAGAAATGTTAGGCACAAATGTTTTGGTTTTTCATGGTTATACAGAAATGTGGATAGAAGGCAAATGGCTAAAAGCAACGCCAGCCTTTAATGCCCAGTTGTGCCAAAAATTAGGTGTTGCTCCTTTGGAGTTTGACGGTGAGCAAGACTCTGTTTTTCAGGCTTATAATAATGGTGGAAAATTTATGGAGTACCTCCACGAATACGGAACTTTTGAAGATATGCCTTACCAACTCATGGTGAGTGAATGGAAAAAACATTATGAACACACCAATTTTTTTAAGGTAGGTATCAAAGAAAGGCAGTAAAAAAACAAACCGACATCTACAAGAGATGTCGGTTTTGTTATCGGATAGTTTCTACAAATTTTGCGAAGAAGAACTTTCCGTAGCTGGCTGTCTTATTAGCTAAAACCGTTTGAGGGTTTTTGATAATGTCCGACAGCACATAAGTTGTTTTGATGGAATAGACAGATAATGTGGCAAAGAAGCCTATTAGTATCATTCCTCCGATAATCTTTTGTAATTTTTCCATAACTTGTTTTGAAAAAGTAGGTTGTATATGTTTTAACTGTTGTAATCTGCTATATAGACAACTAAAGTTCCCCAAAGGTTGCATAGGGAGAAAACTTTTTTTGTTAAAATTTATGTTGATAAGTGGGTACTAAAATTGAATAAACAATATAATATTTTAAGTAATTGAAAATCAATTTATTATAGTCATGTAGGATAAAAAATAACTTAGTTTATTGTTGATGCACACCATACATATTGAGCAAAAAAACCGAAAGTGGCGGTTGCTCTAACCTTGCAACCGCCTGTCGTTTCGGCAGGATTCGAACCTGCTAATAGCGAAGTGGCAGTTCGCCGTGTTTTCCAGATTCACCACGAAAACAGTTTTTCGCATAATTTATGCAATTTCTTTGCTACTAAATAAAATGCCATCTTTGCTCTGCCAACTGAGCTACAAACCCCTATTGTTTTTGTACTAATGAATTTCCTTACTAAGTTCTGTAGCATAGACTTTAGTCTGTGTTGGTAATATCTTGCTAATCAAGTATTTATTCACAGACTAAAGTCTATGCTACAGAATTTAATAAGCTCTACATTCGTAATTATTTTAAAATAATTATGAATTAGTGGGCTTGAGTGGATTCGAACCACTGCGTAAGATTTTGCATAGCAAAGCACTACATAAACTTGTGTTAGGCTAAGACTGGGAACGAAAGGCTAAGACTATTTGGTAGTTAGCATTGCTGTCACGGCAACCTAAAAACCTGTCTATCTCAAAATGGCGATAGACATTTCATAAGACTTCGACTAAAACTAAGGCTATGTTCCTAATAACAAATATAAAGATTTTAAATTGATGGTAAGTAGAGTTTATGAATATTTTTTTGTTATACCAACCCTGCGAAACGTCGCACCGCCCACAGGGAGGGCTAAAAAAGAGTTATTCATAAATTATAGTAGCTTTTCATCTTTATTTTTCATCTTTCAACATTTCCATTTCATTACCAAAGAAAAAGCTAAGGTGTTGGTATTGGGCTATGTAGTTTTGTAGGTCTGTCGATTTTTCAAATTTTTCTTTGATATGGTCGGATAACGGAAAGAGTTTGATGTATTTAGGGCTAATTTTTTGAATTTTGTAAGGGTGAAAAAAGCCATTTCTTTGCAACAGATTGATATACAAAGTATCATTGACTTTGGATAAATGCCCCGACATTTCGTTTTTTTCAAAGACTTGTAGCTCCTCGTTCAAGGTGTGCTGCACAATACGGTAATGTGTTGCGTCTTTTTTAGTAATCTCAATAAACTCTTTTTTATTCTTCACATCGTCTTTCCATTTGCCCAACAAATCCTCGTCTATGGGCAACGTAGCCTCACTAATTGCTACAGGCGTTTGGTAAGGGCAAGCCGTACAAAGCAAAGCAAGCAGTAAGCCTAAAAGCCCTATTTTCAGTTTTTTTAGCATATTTTTTATGGAAAAAAAGAGAAATAATTTGTTATGAATGTAAAATTTATCAATTTTGAAGCCATTACAGTAAAATTAACAAAAATATTATGGCTCGTTACGAAGAACTCGAAAATTTATTAACAAGTTTGAAAGAAGACTTTGACAGATTCTATGCAAAGGATAACCAAGCAGCAGGTACTCGTGTACGTAAAGGTATGCAAGACTTAGTAAAATTGGCTCAAACAGTAAGAAAAGAAGTACAAGAAATTAAGAACAAGCAAGCCGAAGAAAAAAAGGCAGCAGCTAAAAAGTAGTTTCTACCCCCAAAATGACACTTTCTTCCGAAAGTGTCATTTTTTTTGCCCCTTGTTTATGTTAAAACGCATAAAAGTTGTGGAAACAGTTATAAATGTATTAATTTTGTATAAAACCAACTGTGTGCAATGATTGGCAGTCGTCTTTTCATCATGTAGAGTTTGCGAACTCTACATGATGAAAAGACGCAAAAAAATCATATTCATATCACACACACTATCTATATTTTACCTTACGCATTACAACTTCTTAGACATGAGATTTTTATCCACAGCTTTATGTTGCTTAGGTTTTTTGGCGGTTACTTTTTCTGCATACGCCCAAGACCCACAATTTTCACAAGGTAGCTTTGCTACACCTCTCTACCTGAACCCAGCTTTTACAGGTAGCACTTCGCAGTGGCGAGCTACAGCTTTGTACCGCACCCAATGGGTCAGTGCCAATAATAATTTTAAGTCGATGTATGCGTCTGTAGACCATAACATTTCAAGCCACCATAATGGTATAGGTCTGCGTTTTGTAAGAGATGAGGCGGGCAGTTACATTACAAACATGGTTACGGGGCTTTATGCACACCATATTTCTTTTGGTAACTCTGTATTGTCTATGGGCTTGGGGGTTTCTTATGTAACCAAAGGTTTAAATCCTAGTAACTACATTTTTAGAGACCAATTACGTATAGATGCGGGTAGCACCAACCCAACGCAAGAAACTTTTGGTAATTTGTCTTTTAATTTACCAAGTTTTTCGGGTGGTTTATTGTTCAAGAGTAATAATAAATTTTGGTTTGGCTTATCAGCAGACCACATCAATTCGCCAGCACAAGACAATGTAAACGGTGTGCCTTTATTGCCAATGAAATTTACGGTACATGGCGGTTTAAACCTACTTTCTTTGAACAAACATGGCGATGTATCGCAAGTAAGTGGTTATCCTAACTTTATTTTTCGCAAGCAAGGTCCCTTCACACAGTTAGATTTAGGCATTAATATTTCAAAAGATGCGATGAAAGACGGTTGGGGCTACGTAGTAGGTGGGGCATACAGAGGTATGATGATTAGCAGTTCGGTAGGAGATAACCGCAGACAAGATGCCTTAGTACTGTTAGGTGGACTAACTTTTGGTGATTATACGTTTAGCTATAGTTACGACATCACTATCTCTAAGTTTTTGCCTTACTCTGGTGGCACACACGAAATTTCATTGATTTTTGAGAACAATCTCAACAAATCGGACAGCCGAAAAGGAGGCATAGCCAACCCTATTTATTTGGAAAGATTCCCCAAAAAAGGTAAAAGGAAATAGAGTTTATAAATAATTCCATAAAACCCTCTCCAAATGGAGAGGGCAGGGTGAGGTCATAAGAAAAAATTATTTATAAACTCTAATAATCAAAAGAAAGAATGTATCAATGTTTAGGTACGTTGGCAATGGTTGAAACGGGGCTGCCTAAGCCTTGACAAACGTACCTAAACATTTTTTTTATTTAAACCATTAGTAATCAATTAGTTGTAAATAAAATTTGGAATACTCAAATTCTTTTCTATTTTTGCGACTTGCTAAACAAAAAGCCCATGATAATTCAGTAAAAGGGCTACGATAAAACACATTGATTTTATGCAATTATTAAGTGAACAAGAGCTATTGCGTCGTCAGAAATTAGATGAATTACGCAACTTAGGTATAGAGCCGTACCCTGCGGAGTTATTTGAGGTAAACGTATCGGCAGAGGACATTCAGAAAAATTATGAAAGACGAAAGATTGACTATAAGGATATTTCAATAGCTGGTCGTATCATGGGGGTTCGTGTGATGGGCAGTGCAGCCTTTTTGGAGTTGCAAGATGCCACAGGACGTATTCAGACTTACTTCAGACGTGATGACCTTTGCCCAACCGAAGACAAAACCCTATACAATACAGTTTTCAAAAGATTGTTGGATATTGGCGATATTATTGGTATCAAAGGCTATGTTTTTACGACACAAACAGGCGAAATTACGATTCATGTTACTGAATTTAAGTTATTGAGCAAGGCTTTGAGAGGGTTGCCGATTGTAAAAAGAGAAATAGACGAACAAGGCAACGAAAAAGTCTATGATGCCTTCGAAAATCCAGAACTACGCTACCGCCGCCGTTATGTGGACTTGATAGTGAACCCTGAAGTGCGTGAAACTTTCCGCAAGAGGACGCGAATTGTGAAAGTGATGCGTGATTTCTTAGACGACAAAGGCTATTTGGAGGTAGAAACACCAATTTTGCAACCTTTGTATGGTGGGGCAGCTGCACGTCCTTTTAAAACGCATCACAACACATTAGACATGACTTTATATTTGCGAATTGCGAATGAGTTATACCTAAAAAGATTGATTGTAGGCGGTTATGACGGTGTGTATGAATTTGCTAAAGACTTCCGCAACGAAGGCATGAGCCGTTTCCATAACCCTGAATTTACCCAAGTAGAGTTGTACGTGGCGTACAAAGACTATAATTGGATGATGGATTTGGTGGAAGAAATGGTCGAGAAAATTGCAATAGCACTACACGGTAGCACACAAGTAAAAGTGGGCGAAAATGTAATAGATTTTAAACGTCCTTGGAAAAGATTTACGATGTACGGAGCTATTCAGCACTTTACAGGTGTAGATGTAGCTAAAATGGACGAGGCAGAAATGCGTGTGGCTGCCGAAAAATTAGGTATCAGGACTGACGACAGCATGGGACGTGGCAAGTTGATTGATGAAATTTTTGGAGAACATTGTGAGAAAAAATTGATACAGCCTACTTTCATTATGGATTACCCTGTGGAGATGTCGCCATTGGCAAAGAAACACCGCAGCGAAAAAGGTTTGGTAGAAAGATTTGAGGCAATTTGTAACGGAAAAGAAATTTGTAATGCCTATTCGGAGCTAAACGACCCAATAGACCAACGCAAACGGTTTGAAGAACAACTCGAATTGGGCAAAAGAGGCGACAGCGAAGCCATGCTTTTAGACGAGGATTTCTTGCGTGCCTTAGAACATGGTATGCCACCTACAGCAGGTTTGGGTATGGGCATAGACCGTCTGGCGATGATTATGACCAACAGCAACTCTATTCAAGATGTGTTGTTTTTCCCACAAATGAAACCTGAACCAAAAACAGAAAACGCAACTACAGAGGACTATAAAGCCGTAGGGGTACGTGAAGATTTGATACAAGTAGTCATGAAATTGGGTTATTTGACCATAGAGGAACTCAAAAAAGCCAACGCCAACAAACTGCACAATGACGTGTGCGGTATGCGTAAAAAAATGAAGTTGGAAAATGTGAAAAACCCAACGCCAGAAGAAGTGGCTGCGTGGTTAGCATAAAAGTTTCGTTTGCTTACAAAAAAGGCTTCGTTTGAAACGAAGCCTTTTTTGTAAGCAAATAACTCTGGATAAATAGGGTGAAGTACACGCCCAAAATCTCTATTAAACAAGCTGTTTTTCATTTTTTGTTACCAACTAAATTTCTAATACTGTTCTTCTGCTAAGAGAACAGTACATTCGCCTTGAGGCGAATATCATACGTTTTAGCAACAAAAATCATTCGCCTAAAGGCGAATATACTGTTAGACAAATAGCATTGAATTAAAGTCTATGCTACATTCACTACAAAATTACATATTTTCCTTTTAGCACTTTGATATTAGGCAATGTATGATTACTCTCAAAATAATTGTAACCTGCTTGTAGTTCTTTCCAAAAATTTATTTTTTGTGTATCATTTTCAAAATCTTTATTTAATTTTTCCCAGTTTTGTGTAGTCAATTTAGTAGGGAAAATATGCACAGGAACTTTATTGCCACTGCTATACGCCTGCAATGCCACCCAATAAACTTCTTTCACAGGGTCATCTTCCAAAGGCATACAACCAATAGAAGCACAAGCCCCATGAATACAAATAGCTCCGCCTGTTTTCTTGTAAAATAAGTCGTATTGGTTCGGATAATTCACCAACATAGACAAATAATAGCTACTTTGGGCATTAAAATAGGTAATTTCATAAAAACCTTCGGGAACTTGTTGGTCGCCTTGCTTATATTTTGCCCCTAAAGTACCTGACATATAGCAAATAGGAAAGGTTTTGACTAAGACATACTTTTGGGTTTTAGGGTTTTCTGCCCATAGTTCCAACTCACTTTCAGCCTTGAAAACCCGCATAAAAATTTTTTTAGCTGGATAAGGCAACTTTTTAGATTTAAACAAGGCTGCTAACACAGCATCTGTTTCTTTTTGTGCTGTTTTTACTCGGCTACTTTTCAGTTGCGTAGCCAATAAATCTTTGTTTTGGGCAAAAAGACTGCTTAAAGACATCAAACAGAGGCACAATAAACAGACAATTTTTACAACGTAATTGCTCATTTTTTACACTAATTTGGGGTAACATAAAAAGTATTTTTTGACAATTTTACTCATTGCCTTGATGTTTGGCAGGTCGGCAGCTTCTGCAATATCTGTTATTTCGCCATTTTTACGCAATAACTTAATTTTTTGGCTACCCGCCTGATACGCTGCATTACTTAATACGCCATGCACCACAAAAAAGTTAGCTTCTTCGGCACTGAAGCCCCCTGCTTTTTGTACATTTTGCAGTTTTTGTTGAATAAACTCTGCCGAGTGTTTTTCATTTTCCAAAGAAGTTTTAAATAAATTTCTTTGTAATAAACCATTACTAATTTGGCTCAAAACTTTGTCTGTACTTTTTGCCCATAATTTAATGCTACCCAATACATCATAGTCGTCCAAAGAAATGAAATGCTCAAAAACACTATCCGTTCCTTGTACCTGAATAGACTTTTCAAAGTCTTCTATGCCTCTCTTTTTGTCTAAAAAATAAGCTAAGGCGGGCATACTTTGTAAATTTTCTCCGTTCTGTACTAAAAATTTTGCCCTGCGAATAGCCTGAATCAGCATTTGCTCGGTGGCTACAGTCGTTTTGTGTAAATACACCTGCCAATACATCAACCTACGAGCATTCAAAAAACTTTCTATGCTATAAATGGCTTTTTCTTCCCATACTATTTCATCATTTCGCACCTCCAACATACTAATTATCCTGTCACCTCCCACATTGCCTTCCACTACCCCTGTAAAAAAACTATCTCTTTGCAAATAATCCAGCCTATCCATATCTACTTGGCTGGATACTAATTGGTGTAAAAATTTTTTGGGGTATTGGTTACTAAAAATTTGTATAGCTACATTAAGTTTTTTATCAAAAATTGTGTTTAAATATTTCATTAATAACAAAGAAACTTTTTCATGGGCTATATTGTCTAAAATGCTGTGTTCTAAGGCGTGTGAAAAAGGGCTATGTCCAATGTCATGCAGTAAAATCGCCAACAAAGCCCCTTCATATTCTTCTTCTGTAATTTCATGCCCTTTATTGCGTAGGGTGTCTAATGCCAGCCGCATCAGGTGCATAGCCCCCAAAGCATGGTGAAAACGGGTATGCAAAGCCCCGGGGTACACCAAATCGGACAAGCCTAACTGTTTGATACGCCGTAACCGTTGAAAAACAGGGTGATTGATGACTGCCAACACCAATTCGTTGTAAATAGGCATGAACCCATGCACAGGGTCATTAATAATTTTTTGATGTTTGTTCATCTTGTCCATTAGTTTTGTGTTAAGACAAAATTGCAAAAATAAAACCACTAAGCCTACTTAGTGGTTGCAGAGATATTTACAAAAAAGCATTAGAGTTTATGAATAATTTTTTGTTATAGCCCCACTCGACCCTCCCCACAGGGAGGGCTAAAAAGGAGTTATTCATAAACTCTATTACTTAAACTATTTTTTTAAATAATTCCTCGTTAGGTTCTATTAAAGATTTAGCATTTTTTTGATGTCTAAATTCAGAAATTTGTCTATAAATAATATACCTTGCCCTGTTCAAACTGCCCAAAGGTTTGTGTACCTCAAGGGCGTGTTCTGGCGAAAAGCTCAAATGTTCGGCTAATTCAAATCTTTCGGGTGTATCAAAAGTCTGTTTTGGAATACGCAAGGTAGCTACTTTGATGTAAGGCGACTCACTTTCCTGCCACTCCACTCCTGCATCATCTATAGGCATACTGTTCGTATTAGTTTGCAACTGCACCATAAAATCAAAAGTAGCTTCTGTCGTATTCAAATGTTGTTGTGCATTGGTAGTCAAGTAGTTATCTGTTAAAGGATTGGGCAATGCACTGCGGTAATTAGATGTAGGTACGATACTAAACTTGATAGCCTGTGTGCCTAATTGGTAAGGCGTTGTACTCCAAAAACGAATATCTAACAAACTTGTATGATTTTGCGAAGCCTCTTGTAACTGCTTGACAATCTTACCTTTACCTGTAAACAATAGTTTTAAAATGAACAATAAAGGGTGATATTTTACAGAATAATAGACAAAATCGTGAAATAATTTTACCGTACCTATAGGAATGACAGGGTAATTGATTAATAAAAAGTCTTGTGTCGTTTTTTCGGCTTGGCTGTACCTCTCCCCTACTACACCCAACAATTTAATGGCAAAGCCTCTAATATCTTTGACCTTATCAGATTGGATATGCCCACTTGCATTAGACATACGAATCAGTGCTGAATAGGTACGAGGCTCTGCAAAAACACCTACTTTGAGGTTTTCAGGAATGTTTTGCTCCACCACAAACTCTGCTTTGAGCAAACCCAAACATTTTGGGTGGGCATCTCGCCTAACCGTAGTTCCTTTGTAAACCTCAGTTAGTTTGGGTTTTAGCAAAGCCAACATATTGTTGATGTACTCATCATCTTGGGAATAAGCATTAGAAGTTGCCATAAGACTTGATTTAGTGTGTAAAAATAGATTGATATAAATGAGAATACACAATGGACTTGTTTAGTTGCTTTTTTATAGTGTCATTTGGGAACACAGATGACACAGATTTTACGGATAAAACACTGATTTTTTAATTTTTTATCCGTAAAAATCAGTCTAATCAGTGTTATTAGTGTGCTAAACTTATGCTATTACGTTTCAACTAAACAAGTCCAATGATTAATTAGGAAATTAGTCTATAATTTTTTTATATAACCCCACAAGGGTTTTTAACCCTTGTGGGGTTATGTCAATGTTTACAAGGTTTATCTACTGGGTCATAGCCACTTCCACCCCAAGGGTGGCATCTGCCTATGCGTTTCAAGCCTTTCCAGCCTCCTTGAAAAAATCCATATTTTTGGATAGCCTCTATCATGTATTGCGAACAAGTGGGCGTAAAACGGCACGCAGGCATGAGCATTGGGCTAATGGCTAATTGGTAAAATCTTACGAGTAAAACGGCTATTTTGGCTAACATAAAGTTACTTGGGCGACAGTTTGTTATCTCTAAATTAAGCAACTTGCTTCAGTAAGCAACTTTCTACAGGTAATTTATTTTGGCATTGCCCATCAACAGCAAGAATGGTCTTGCCAGAGCCTGTTACAGCTTCAACAAGACCAATCCCTTTAGTAACTCTCCATTGTTCAATACATTCTTCTTGCCACTTATCTTGACTATTTACCATCATAACAAAAGTTAATTACACAATTTACATCGCATATTACTTCTATGTTCTCTCTTTTAATATTACCCTCAGCTAAGAAATCTTGTATGTAAGATGGTACATTTTCTTTAATTGTTGTAATACTAATAATTGTTTTTACTAAATTACCCGCACAATCAAAGTAATAAAATTGTTGCTTTCTACTATCTAAATTGATAATATAAAAGTCAAATGATTTACAGATAACTTCTCTGTTAAAATCTATTACATTCTTTAAAAACTCTGTTTTATTACTTTCATAACCGACTCTGTAATACCCTTGTCCGTACATTACATTAGCTAAACAAACCAATGTCATTATCAAAAAATACTTCATAGATGCTTTCATAGATAATTAAGATAGTGAAAATGTAAATGGATATTAAAATAGTAATAGAGTGTAAATGATATAGATACAAAATTTATTCTAATGATATTAATAGTTGATAAACTATTTTATATAATTATATTTATATACGAACATAAACGCAATATGTTACTAAAATAGCTATAAATTATTTTATATTTTTACTTCTCTACATTTCTTGTTTTAAAGGATTAAAAAATTAGTTCATTACTATTATAAACAAGAACTTTCCAAATCTTTTTAGACTTGGAAAGTTTACAATGTATTTAAAATCAGTACAAAAAACTACTTTGCCTTTTTCACATACCTGTCTAACCACTCATTCATCTCCCAAAACATGTGGTTTACAGATTCTTTGGCTCTGTAACCATGACTTTCCAAAGGTAGCAACACATAACGCACCGTAGCACCCAAACCTTTGAGGGCATTAAAGTACCTCTCACTTTGTAGAGGAAAAGTGCCTGCATTATTGTCCAGTTCGCCATGTACCAACAACAAAGGTTCATTCATTTTATCGGCATTCATAAACGGCGACATTTCGTTGTACACTTTTGGTGCTTGCCAATAAGTTCTTTCTTCTTGTTGGAAACCGAATGGCGTAAGAGTACGGTTATATGCTCCACTACGTGCTATCCCTGCCCTGAATAAGTCGCTGTGTGTCAATAAATTAGCTGTCATAAACGCACCGTAAGAATGTCCGCCTACGCCTACTCTTTTGGCATCTACAACACCCAAACGTACCCCTTCGTCTATTACGGCTTTTGCATTGGCTACTAACTGCTCTACAAAACTGTCGTTAGGTTCTTTGTCGCCTTCGCCTACAATCGGCATAGAGGCATCGTCCAAAACGGCATAACCTTGCGTAACAAACAAGATAGGCGAACCCCAAGACAAATACGTAAATTCATACGGTGAGCCTTGTACTTGGGCTGCTGCTGCTTTGCTCTTAAATTCTTCGGGGTATGCCCATACAAAAGTTGGTAAAGCACCATTTTCTTTTTTATAATCTGCTGGTAAGTATAATGTAGCCGTTAAGTCCAAACCATCTGCTCTTTTGTAACGCAGCTTTTGTTTTTGCACATTTTTGAGTTGTGGGTAAGGGTGCGGAAAAAATGTAATTTGTTTCAAATTATCTTTTTTCTTTTTCAAATCACGAATAAAGAAATTCGGGTTGTCCGTTTTACTTTCTCTGGACGTAACCAACAACTGTTTTTCGGCATCTAACACCGCTATAACTTGCTCATAATAAGGTGCTTCTGAACGGAAAAGGCGTTGAGATTTTTTAGTCGTCAAACTAAATTTATCTATAAAAGGTCTGTTGCCTTCGTCTGATGCTCCTTCGCCTACCATAAATACGCTGTTGTCTTTCTGAATGTCCAAGACATACCGCCCAAATTCATTGCGTTTCATTTGGGGCTGCCCCGGGTCATTGTACTTGTCTTCTGTACTTCTGTCAAATAAAACTACGGCTGGCGTGTTGGTTTTTTCTGGATTAATGAGTTTTGTTACAATTTTACGATTTGCCCACCAAAATTCATTACAAATGGCAGTTTGGGCATTCCCCCATTGGATACCCGCAAAACGCAAAGCTGTAGCTGCTATTTCGGTAGGTGTGCCGTTGAATGGGGCTGTTAATGCAAAAACTTTGTCCCGAATAGCTGCTTCGGTTTTAGGATTACCGCCGTCTTGTGCCTCTACCCAATAGACTGTTGCAGGGGCATCTTCTCGCCAAGTATAGTTACGAGGTTCTTTTTGTACGGCATCAAAACCTACAGGAATGTTGTCTTGTAAAGGCAAATCAATGAGTTGTTTTACTACATTGCCTTTGGTATCATAAATTTCTATGTTTGTAGGAAAACGACCCGCAGGCACAAGGTACGAATATGGACGGTGTATTGTCCTCATTAACACATAGTTACCATCTGGCGATACTGTTGCACTCAACACTACACCAGCTTTGCCGATAGGCTGCACACTGCCGTCTAAACCCAATTTTACGACTTGCGAAGTAAAATAGTAGTCAAATAAATTTTCATCATATTTGTTTTTCAACAAGTCTTGAAAAGTTCTTGAAGGGGCTTTGCGGGCTATGTTTTCCTGAATCGTTGCTCCTGTGGGTACGGGGTTGGCAGTGGGTTTTTCGCCTCTGCCTGTGGGTACTGTTCTGATTAATAGGCTTTTACTGTCTGAAAACCAATCGAATGTATTAGAAAAAGTGGCATTTTGCCCTAAATTAGAAATTTTTGAGGCGGTTTGTGTAGTTAAATCTATTACCCAAATTTCTAATTGCGTATTAGTAACATTGATAAATGCAATTTTGGTTTCATCTGGCGACCATTGCACCGCACTAATAGCCAAGGCGGTAGGCAAGTTTTTAATAGCTACAACTTCCTGATTAGCCACATTTTGTACTTTAATACCTATAAAAGTATTGCTGCGAGTTTGGGCATAGTTGTTAGGGTTGATACGGTAGCCCGCCAAACGCAATTCGGGTTCGGCTAATTCTGTAATAGAAGGTAGGGCTGCCCTTTCTAACAAAACCATGCGTTGCCCTTTGCTGTCCATACGCATAATAGGCGTAGGCTTTGCCTCCAATAAATCTAAAACAGCTTGTGGTGGCTTTTGGTAGTTGAGTTCTTCTTGGGCAGTGGCAGAAAAGCCTATTAGCCCCGCTAATAAGGTAAAAATAAACCTTTTTTTCATGTTTTGGTGTGGTAAAATAAAGATAAATTGAAAGTTAGTAAGGGTTTGTTAAGTAAAAATCAAATTTAGGGCAAAATGTTAAGAAATACGTGAAAGAAAATCTTAAAAAGGGTTAAAATTTATTTGTTGGGTATTCAAAATAAATTTAACAATTATTTGTGCTATAATTCTTTTAATCATACTACTTTTGCCTATTATGATAACTACTAAAAAAATGTTAGGAACAATTTTAATTAGTGCAGGAGTATTGTCTATAGTGGCAGGTGTAATCGTTATCCAAAGTGATAAAACGATGCCTACAGCTACGCCTATTGTCATCAGTAGCCGCGAAACAAGCACGACAAGCCCTATAACAACAGACAGTATGCCTATTGCCCCACCAGAACCTGCTGCAACGGCTGAAAATGTAGTGAACACCACAGCAATACCTGTGGAAACTACGATAAGAACAAGCAAAGAAACAGCCGAAGAAAAAGGTAAGGAGTTTACAAAGTTGATTATCAGCAAGTTTGATAAAAAATATTTTAAACTTAAAGAGTGGCGAAGTGATAAATACGAAGATGGCGTATATCCCGAAGCCAACAAATATCCTGATTTGGAGTTTGAATTTACATTGAGAGAAACTAAAAGTATATTTGCGGTAGAATGTAAATGGCGAAAAAATTACTATAAAAACGGTGTGGAGTGGGCTAAAGAATACCAACTGAATAACTACAAGACTTTTGCAAAAGATAGAAAGATACCTGTTTTTGTGGCTATAGGCGTGGGTGGTACACCCAATAATCCAGAAGAAGTTTTTATTGTACCCTTAGAGAAAATGAAAGACAACTTTTTGTCGCAAACAGAACTCAAAAAGTACGAAAAGGCAGACTTTAAAGATAAAAACTTTTTCTTTGATAGTAAAAACGAAACTTTGAAGTAAACAATCCTTATTCAAGTAACTAACTCCTAAAAGCTACACATCTTTTAGGAGTTAATTTTTGTGTATGAACCTATGTTTAATGAAATGTAAATTTAGTATATTGCTAAAAAAAGTTATGAACTAGCAACACTATACCATAACACACACCCCAGTATGAAAAACACCTTAAAAATACTCACCCTCCTCAGCATTGTACTATTGGCAGGAGCAAGCACACACGAAACAAGCCCCAAAGGTTGTTGCCAACTACCTGCTATTCAGGAATTTGCTGCTTTGGCTGCTGATAAAGACTTTGTAAACCTGCATGAAAACCCTATGCCTTTTACCTACCAAACTGTCGGCGGTGAAATGATAACTTTTGATGCCACAGACGGACAAAAAGCCTACGGTTTTATGATAAAAGCTAAAAAAGAAAGTAAAAAATACTTGTTTATTTTCCACGAATGGTGGGGACTGAACGACTATATTAAACAAGAAACAGAAAAATACTACACCGCCCTCAAAGGCAAAGTAAATGTAATAGCCATTGACCTCTACGACTCCAAAGTAGCTGCAACAAGGGAAGACGCAGCCAAATTTGTGCAAAGTGTTTCAACTGAAAGAGGGAAAGCAATAGTAGAAGGGGCATTGAAATATGCAGGTGCAGAGGCTGAAATAGCTACATTGGGTTGGTGTTTTGGCGGTGGCTGGTCTTTGCAAGCTGCTTTGATTGCCCAACAGCAAGCCAAAGCCTGTGTAATTTACTATGGTATGCCCGAAAAAGATGTAGAAAAACTAAAAACCCTGAATGCAAAAGTCTTGGGCGTATTTGCTTCGCAAGAAAAACGTATTTCTCCCGAAGTAGTGAAGCAATTTGAGGAAAACATGAAAATCGCAAAAAAATCTGTAGTCGTAAAACAGTATGACGCAGACCACGCCTTCGCCAATCCAAGTAATCCGAAGTACAATAAGGAATTTGCCGAAGATGCCTTTGAACATAGTTTGAAGTTTATCAGGAAAAATTTATAGCCCCCACAAAAAGGCAAGTTGCCTTCGAACAACTTGCCACCCTATCATTTAATTATTTTCTTCCTTGGTAGCTACTGTCTAAACAACTTTACTTTTATGCAAACAATATAGAACTGAAATTTAGGCTACAAATCTTATTTATAGTGTCTTAAAAAGTTGAATAGTGTAGTCCAATAACTGTTTATCTCCGCAATCTCCATGACCTGGTATCACAATTTGGACGGCTGGATACTCTTTTTTTACTTTTTCAACGGTTTTAGACCATTCTGCAACATTGGCATCTCCCAAATAACCTTTACTGGCATTGAGAGTTTTGATGAGGCAACCGCCAAATAATACATTTTCGGCAGCAAAATAGCCCACAACATTGTCTTTGGTGTGTCCTTCGCCAAAAAATTTAGCTGTAACTACTTGCTTACCTACTTTCAACAGCAGAGAATCTTGAAAAGCATTTTGTGGCACTACACCGCCTTTTTCTTTGACAAGGGCAATAGTTTTAGCATTGGCATAAGAGGGGATTTTTTGTGCGTGAAATGCCTCTAAACCTCCCAAACAGTCGTCATGAAAGTGTGTAGGAATCACAGCTTTAATTGGACAATGGATAGTTTCATTTGCCCATTTGATAAGTTCCATAGCACTATTGTCGTTGGTGGGGGTATCGAAAACAATGGCTTCGTTCTGGTCTATGACCAATAGTCCATTACACGCCACTTTGCCAAAGTCATTGGTTTGGAGGTAAGAAATATGTTGAAAAGTATGTTCTGTAAGTTGTAAAATTACTAGATTATTTGTTTTGTAAACAGTTTTTGGTGGGTTTATGGCTGTTTTGCTTGCCGTACAACTCCAATGTAAACAAATGGCAATGAAGATGCTTGTAATGAAATATTTAAAATGAGCTTGCATATTCTTGGGTATTTAGGTATTGTTGAATAAAAATTGAAAAGTGCAAATTTGATACATAAATCACAATAAAATTTACATAATAAACAACACTTTTAGGTAGTGGTAAAAAAATGTATGATACTTAAATAATTAATTATGAATAACTTACAGCACACAGATAATGTCAGCAATGGAATTGAGATTTGGCGAATAATCACGGATAAACCAAAAAAGCAGTTATTGTTTCAATTCTTGGTGTCATTATTCCGTAGCAATATTCTATCTTTTCTTGAAATACATTGACTTTTTTTGTAATTTATTCGATGTCAAAATAGAGATTTTTTGATGTAAATTTTAAATAACGTAAGTTGCGTAATGCCTGTAGAACGGACTAGGTGTCCCCGACTAAAGTCTGTTCTACAGGCACTACGCAACTTACGTTATTTAGTCAATCTATTTCAGGAAAAGACAGATAATAACCTTCATTCTACTTTTAACATTGTTCTTACTTAGTTTGCTGATTTTTAATTGTTTATGCCAACTAATTTTTCTACTTTTGCGTTAAATTTTAGAACCGATAACAACTATACCCTTCTGCAAAAAACATCACACTGTTTTTTGTGAATAGTAAAAAGAATAATTAACCAAAATTATTGTTTTAACCATAAACACACATCTTAACACATGACAACAACAGTAGAAGTTTTTGAAACACAAACCATTTCTATTTTTGACCAATTAGACGAACTTGGTCATGAACAAGTTGTATTCTGTAACGACCACGAAACAGGCTTGCGTGCCATTGTGGGTATTCACAACACTGTTTTAGGTCCTGCTTTGGGCGGAACTCGTATGTGGTCATATAAGTCTGAATCTGATGCGTTGAATGACGTATTGCGTTTGTCAAGAGGAATGACTTTCAAAAACTCTGTGGCAGGTTTGAATTTGGGTGGTGGCAAAGCCGTAATCATTGGCGATGCTCGTAAACACAAAACAGAGGCATTATTGCGTTTGTTTGGTCGTTTTATCAATAACTTAGGTGGTAAATACATCACTGCCGAAGACGTAGGCATGAGTACCAAAGATATAGAGATGATAGCCTATGAAACCAACCACGTTTGCGGTTTACCAGAAAGCAAAGGCGGAAGTGGCGACCCCTCTCCGTTTACAGCTTTGGGGGTGTACGTAAGTATGAAGGCAGCAGCGAAAAAGGCGTATGGCAATGATAGTTTGGCAGGTAAAAAAGTAGCTGTGCAAGGCGTAGGGCATGTAGGCGAATACTTAGTGGCTCACTTGGTAAAAGAAGGTGCAAAAGTCTATATTTCAGATATTTACGAAGACAGACTAAAAGCTGTAGCTCAAAAATACAATGGTGTAGAAATTGTAGGTACAGATGCTATTTATGACCTTCCTGTAGATATTTACTCTCCTTGTGCTTTAGGTGCAACGGTAAATGACGAAACTTTACCACGCTTAAAAGCTCAAATCATTGCAGGTTGTGCCAATAACCAGTTGAAAGATGAACGTAAACATGGTCAAATTTGCTTGGACAAAGGTATTATATATGCTCCAGACTTTTTGATTAATGCAGGTGGCGTTATCAACATTGCTACAGAAGTAAACGGCAGCTACAACAGAGAATGGGCAACTTCGCAAGTAGAAGGTTTGTATGACCGTACTTTGCAAGTATTAGATATTTCTTTGAAAGACGGCAAAAATGCCCAAATCGTGGCAATGGAAATTGCTTTGAAACGTATCAAAGATATGGCGAGAATTAAGAGTATTGGCTAAGAATAGTTGGTGAATTATCACTACAATTTTTAATCATCTTTATATAATCTTAAATGTGTAATCTTTAAAAAAGATTACACATTTTTTATGTCTATTTTATACGATAAATTTACTTTTTCGGGGTTAATTGCTGCACCCACTCCGTTATAATAGCAAAAATTTCTTTGTACTTCGTCAAAGGTAAAGTAGCAGCCTTGTCGTCTATGTCGTGGTAGGCTTGTATGCCTCCCAAACCATAGATAAAAAAAGAAGGCACACCTTTTTCTGTAAAGAAATAATGGTCTGAATTAGCTGCCTTGCCTCTTTTAATAAACCTTGAAAAGTATTTTTTTTCTTGGTTAATTTTATCAAAAACAGCAAATTGTTGCGGGAAAACAGTAGCATTAACAATTCCCAAACCTTCATCACCTGTACCCACCAAATCCAAATTAACCAATAATTTAATTTTGGATAACTCAAAGGGCGGATTTTCTACAAAATATTTAGACCCCAATAAACCTGCCTCCTCTGCCCCAAAAGCTATAAAAACCACCGTATAAGGCGAATGATGAGCCGTATAATGTCTTGCCAACTCCAATAACATACTGATACCACTTGCATTGTCGTTTGCACCATAAAAAATAGCTTCTTTGCCCAATGTACCCAGATGGTCGTAATGAGCCGAAAAAACAATGATACTATCTGCATTTTTTTTGCCTTTTTTATAGCCTACTATATTTTGTGTTTGGTACTTTTCTAATAGTTGGTTTTCTAAGGCAAACGTAATGGCTGCACCATTTTTGAGTTGTGGTAAATATTGGCTGTTTAGCTCAAATGTAGGTGGCAAATAGGCTTCATTAGACAAACTCATAGTAAGTTTAGGGCTACATTTTATCCAACAATTTGCTTGTAATAACCTCTTAATGAGCTGTTTAGATAGTTCAAAAACTTTCTTTTCATGCTTGCTTTCATACACCAATACTTTATTGGTAAAATTGATGTCTGTGGCTATACTTGGGTTTTCGGCATATAAAAAAGCACTGTCTAATAGATAAACATTGCCTTTTCCTATTCCCCCTGCACTTGCAGGCTGCACAATAAAGTCTTTGCCAGCTACTAATTTTTGCTCACCTATGTAGAGTGCAGGCGTATTAGGAAAGGTATTAATGTCAATAGGGAAAGTCTGAAAATAGTTTTTTTCATAGTTTTTCAATCCTATTTCCTTAAATTCTTTGGCTATAAACTTTGCAGCTAATTCGTGTCCATTAAATGTATAGCCTCGCCCCCAAAAAGAGGCACTGGCTAAGGTGTCTATGGTCTTGCGTACTCGGTGTAAGTCTTGCCCCCAAGAGAGTTGTTGGAAAAATACGCACAAAATGTAGCTGATAATTACTTTTTTTCGTATCTTATACATCATTTCATTTTTTAGTTCAACAAACTTACAAATTAGATGGAACTTTCTAAACTTTTGCCTATACCCGAAAAACTCGAAGTAGAGGAAACTCCAAGAGAAATCACGATTAAATACCGTTGGTTTCAACCAGTAGCCTATTTTTTAGTCTTTTTTTGCCTTTTCTGGGACAGTTTTTTAGTCTTTTTTTATAGTATGATGTTTGCAGGTGATGGCACGCCAACTTTTGCTATGTTGTTCCCTTTGTTGCACGTAGCCGTAGGTATTGCTTTGACTTGGTACACTATTTCTCTATTTGTCAATAAAACACACATTGTCATTACCAAACATGACTTATCTATTCAACACAAACCATTGCCTATGTTCTTTTTCAAAAAAAATGTGCAGTTAGACAGAGCAGAAGTACAGCAAGTCTATATCAAGGAAGTGGAAAGTAGAGGAAAAAATGGGGTGAGTTATAGTTATGACTTACTATATTTAGATAAAAATTCACGTTCTAAAAAGATACTGAATGAATCTGACAGTGAAATAGCTATGTATATTCGCCGAAAAATAGAGAAATATTTCGGTATTGAGGCAAAACCTGTAGAAGGAGAATTTCTTTAAATCCATTTTCATCATGTAAGGTTTGCAAGCCCTACATAATGAAAAATAGTAAAATTTACTAATTATTAATAGATTAATTATTTTCAATGCGTTATTTTATTTTATTATTTTGTTTACTACTTACAGCTTGCGATAATACACAACCAAGTATTTACCCCGAAGTTCCTGTAAATATAGTCTTAGACCTTAATAATTTGCCCTATCAAAGACTACAATTTGATGGCGGTTACGTCTATCTGAATGGCGGTATTCGAGGAATTATTCTCTACCGAAAAAATGCGGGGACTTATTATGCCTTTGACCGAGCTTGTTCTTTTCGCCCTACCAACTCTTGCGAGCAAGTAGAGGCACACAGCACAAATTTGTATTTAGAAGACAAATGTTGTCAATCTAAATTTGACTGGGAAGGTGTACCTACTTCGGGCAAAGCCTCACAACCTTTACTGCGTTATCGGGTGGGTTTATCCGGGAGTTTATTATATATTAACAACTAACTGCTAATACACAATTAGTAATCAGTAAATTTTTAATTAAAATTTTTGTTAATTTATTCTTTTAAAAAACTAAGCTAACTTGTACTTACACTTTGTTAGTTGCTTGTTTAATTTGGAAAATCTAAAATAAGACTCATAGTGGGAGTTTAAACAAATTAGTTTCGGTTTCTACCTAAAAAATTGTTATATAGCAAAAAAACAATACTTTTGTTTTATTAACCAACACATTATTTATCAAATAGTTTTGTAGGTAAGTAAAACAAATTTGATAATAGAAAGATTTTATTATTTTTTTCATGGAAAATTTACAAAAATACTATGACTTGGTAGAAGAAGTCATCAAAGAATTAGGCGTAGAGCCTGCCCAATGTAAGGGCGAAGAAGCAGGTCAATGGAACTTACAAAAAGGTGATGTACCTGTTTGGATAGACGTTTTTTATGACGAAAACAACAAAGGTTCTTACATTCAAGTAATGACTCCTGTGTGCGAAATTCCAACCATCAATCGTGAGGCATTTTTCATAGAAGTATTGGAAGTAGGACATGATTTATTCGGAGTGGCTTTTACAAAATATGAAAATTGGTTGTACTTAAAATCTATTCGCGAAACAGAAGGTTTAGATAAAAGTGAGTTCAGAGCTACCATGAACCGTATTGGTACGTATGGCGAAGACTACGCAGCCCAGTTCCGCAAGTATTTTGGCGACAAAGCCCCCGGCGATTCTAGCAAAGACAATTAAATAGTTAGCCTATCTAAATGTAACATAGACTTTAGCCTGTGAAAAATAAGTATTTGATAAGCAATTATTCACAAACTAAAGCCTATGTTATGTTATTATCATCAAACTATCAAAACCTATTTCACCATGAAAAAGACACTTTTTATTATAGCTGCACAATTATTTTTTTGTAGTATTTTATTTGGACAAAATAAAATAGAAATAGTACATTTTCATAGTAAAAATGAACTGAAAAAAGCTGATTTGTATGCAAAGTATCCACACTTTGACGAAATAGCTTTTCCAAGTATGCCCAACAAAGCCGAAAAACACCAACTTTTAGAAGACGAATGGCATCGGTTGTGGTCGGGTTTTATAGATTTTTACCATGCTAAAGGACTTTTTCCTGATAAAAAATACAAAATAGACGTTTGTTTACACTTTGACGAGAAAGGACATATTGACTATTTGGGTTATTATTTTAATAAAGAGTCTGCCTTTACAGAAAAGTTTATCGCCTATTTTACAGAATATATGCAGACTTTTACATTTAAAGCCCAATCTGGCGTGAAATTTTCTAAATGTGGTCGTTTGGAAATTTTTGAGAAAAATAAATAATTGATTGGCTATCAATGTGTTAAATTCAGACTTATTAAAGTTTTTGTGAAAACTTATTGGCATACAGTTATACAAAACTATTCTCTTGTATCTTTGTTGTGAATATATCCTGCAAGATTTGCGGAGATATAGCCTCATAAAATTTTTAACTATATGCAAGTTATCATTAAAGAAAACAAAACTTTAACAAGAGTTATCGGGGTTGTTTCTGTACTTATTCCCCTTGTGGTGGCTTTGTTGTTTTATGCACAACGCACAGGCAACAGCATTGGCAATGCCAATGTAGGTATGTTACCACACATCAACGCAGTGCTAAATTCAAGCACTTTTATAGCTTTATTAGTAGGCTTTTTTGCAGTTAAAAACCAACGAATAGAGTTGCATAGAGTTGCTATGGGTGTTGCATTTACACTTTCTTCTTTGTTTTTAGTGTCTTATGTTATCTATCATTCGCAAGGACACCAAACAGCTTTTGGCGGAGAAGGTTTTATTCGTTATGTGTATTTCTTTACGTTACTTACACATATTTTACTGTCTATAGTTGTTGTACCATTTGTACTTTTTGCTTTGTATTTTGCTCTTTCTGGACAAATAGCCAAGCATAAAAAAATTGTAAAATGGACTTTTCCAATTTGGTCTTATGTGGCTTTTTCGGGTGTAATGGTTTATTTAATGATTAGTCCGTATTATCAATAGTTAGCCAGAATATAGGAAAGTGCCTTCAGGCAACTATTAAAGAATAGAAAATTAATAAATTGCCAAAAGGCAACTTTCCATTAAAATTTGCCCCACAAAGGTTCTAACTTTTGTGGGGTTTCAGTTGTAATAGAAATATAAATATGAAATTTTTTACTACCAATCAAATTACCCTACTGTTTCTTTGTTATTTGTTTACTTGTCAAACCATCATTGCACAAGAAATTCAATGGGCTTGGCGAGTTTTGGGAGTATCTTCGGAATATAATACAGGAACAAACCGCAAACCACACAGTGCCAAACAGTTGTTAGCTGCTCCTAATGTACTACCTGCCCACCAAAATAGCCCTTGTGCATGGCAACCACGCCCACAAAACGACAAAGAATGGGTAAAAGTTGGCTACCGCAACCCCCAACCCGTCCAACAAATCATTGTAGCAGAAAACTCTTGGGCAGGAGCTATTGAAAATATATTTTTATATGATACGGAAGGTAATGAATTTGAAGTTTTCAAAGATACAGTTACTACTACAAACAAAGATACTTGTCGAGTTTTCACTTTAACCATTCCTTTAACAGCTTACAAAGTAGCAGCATTAAAGTTACAGTTGAACTTGTTAAAAGTAAAAGGTGTACCTCAAATAGATGCAGTAGGCATTAGCCAACAAATACACCAACAGTTTTCATTCATTCAATTACTACCTACAGAAGAAAAAGTAACGATTGAGGCACTTCCAGCAACTATCAACAGCCCTTACAATGAAATATTGCCTATGATTTCCGCAGATCGCAATACTTTGTATTTTGACCGTATAGACCACCCCGAAAATACCAAAGGTACATGGAAAAATGATGATATTTGGGTAAGCCAACTGCAAAATGGCACTTGGCAACCCGCCAACCGTTTACCTGCACCGTTGAATAATGCAAAAAATAACTATGTGTGTGCGGTGTTGGCAGAAGGTAAACAATTACTATTGGCGAATGATTACGCACAATCGGAACAAAATGCAGGGGGAATTTCTATTTCGCAACGTAAAAACGACAGCACTTGGACTTTTCCTGAAAAAGTACGTATAGAAAATTACTATAATTTAAGTCCTTATGCAGAATTTCATATTGCAACTACGCAAAACGTATTGCTGATGGCAGTGGAAAGAGAAGACAGTGAAGGTGGCAGAGATTTGTACGTCAGTTTTTTGAAAAGTGATAAAAAAACATGGACAAGCCCAAAAAATCTGGGCAATGTACTGAACACCGCAGGCACTGAATTATCGCCGTTTTTGGCATACGATAATACGACTTTGTACTTTGCCTCCAATGGTTTTAGTGGTTACGGAAGTGTAGATGTATATATGACAAAACGATTAGATGATACTTGGACGAATTGGACTACGCCTGTTAATTTAGGACAGCCGTTTAATACCAAAGACTGGGACGCAAGTTATACGCTGGATGCACAAGGCGAATATGCTTATTTCATGGCTTTTCAAGGGGCAAACCATAGTAATATTTTTCGGGCAAAATTACCAACGCCTTTAAGACCTTCTACGCCTGTAGTAGCTAAAAATGTGCAGGAAGAGTTGGGTTTTACGTCTTTGGAAAAAGGAAAAACTT
Source organism: Cytophagales bacterium (assembly GCA_947457925.1). Taxonomy (GTDB): domain Bacteria; phylum Bacteroidota; class Bacteroidia; order Cytophagales; family Thermoflexibacteraceae; genus JAAFKA01. The sequence continues at coordinate 39,436 of CANGYA010000003.1, forward strand.
TCCGCCTCAATCATATTATTTTTGAACAAGGAACAGCTAAATTATTAGACACTTCTTTTGAAGAATTAGATAATTTAGTGGTACTTTTACAAGAAAATCCTTTGATGGAAATAGAACTAAGAGGACACACAGACATAGACGGCTCACCCATAGACAACATGAAACTGTCTAAAGAAAGAGTGCAGTTGATTAAAGAGTATTTGACTAAAAAGGGTGTGCCTTCGCAGCGTATTCATACAAAGGCTTTTGGTTCTCAACAACCTTTGACAAGACAAAGAGATGAAAACAGCAAGCAGCTGAATAGACGAGTAGAATTAAAGATTTTGAAGTAAAAAAGGTTATGCTGAATTTGTCATGCCGTAGGGTTTGCAAATAAAATTTAACTAAAAAATTTATTGATTAATAAAGATAGAAAATCTATGTTATATAAATATATATGTTTTGTTTTAGCATTTTTCATGCTTAACTTCATAAGTTTTTCACAAAAATTAACTGTGGCAGATTCTTTACGGACAGTAGTTTTGCGAGATTCGGCAAGAATAGCAGCCAAAGACTCTTTGTGTCGGTTTATTGATAAAATGATGTCGCATGAAGATATGCAGCACGCCACTTTTGGTTTTTCGGCAATGTACGCCAAAGCTGATACAGTGCTTTTTTCGTACAATGGACAACAAAGTATAGCTACGGCTTCTGTGATGAAAGTAATTACTACGTCCACTGCATTGAATTTATTGGGCAAAGATTTTCGTTTCGAAACAACATTGGAGTATGACGGAGAGATAAAAGACTCTGTTTTATATGGCAATTTGTATATAAAAGGCGGCGGCGACCCTACTTTGGCAAGCAACACCGACAAAATTCGTGAGTTATTGTGTGAATGGTACTATGCAGTAGAAAAATTGGGTATTAAACGCATTACGGGTAGCGTAGTAGCAGACGAAACTATTTTTGATAACCAAGCTGTACACAACCGTTGGGCGTGGGAAGACATTGGAAATGGCTACGGTGCAGGCAGTTATGGCTTGAATTTTCACGATAATTTATACTACCTCACTTTGAAAAGTGATAAAGAAGGAGATACGACACATTTGTTAAGTGTATATCCGTCACAAGACAGTTTGATACTCTATAACCAATTAGTTGCAGGGGCAAAAGACAGTGGCGATAACAGTGTAATTTATGCTTCACCTTACTCCAATACAGTCGTTATTTCGGGTGCTATTCCGCCCAACCGCCAAGAATTTACAATAAAAGGAGCTATTCCCAATCCGCCTTTATATGCAGCACAGAGATTTCACCAATTACTGTTAGCCAATAGCATAAAAATTGATAATCAACCTTTTACGGTACAGGCAGCTCGTCTGCAACGCAAGAATTTACCTACACAACGCCAAAGTTTTTACACCTATTCTTCGGCTACTTTGGACAAAATTATTAAAACTACCAACGTAAAAAGTAATAATTTGTATGCAGAATCTATACTACGTATCATGGGCAATAAACTTTGTGAAAAAGGAGCTACGGCTTCAGGCGTGAGAGTAATTACAGAGTATTTGGCATTGAATGGGATTAATTTGAATGGCTTTTTTATGGAAGATGGCAGTGGTTTATCACGGTTTAATGCTATTCGCCCCGAACAACTTTTAAGAATTATGCAACTTCAAACTCGTAGCCCTTATTTTGAAACTTTTTACCAATCTTTGCCTATAGTCGGGCAAACAGGCACACTGCAAAACATAGGCAAAAACACCATAGCCGAAGGAAAAATTCGGGCAAAAAGTGGCTCAATGACCAGAGTACGTTGCTACACAGGCTACGTAACCACACAAACAGGTGAGTTGTTGGTTTTTGCGGTCATGGCAAACAATTATGGAGGCAAAGGCAGTGATATTATCAGACGAATGGAAAAAATCATGGTGCATTTGGCGGGTTTACCGTTTTAGGTTTTACACCGCCAAAAAATCACGTACCATTTTTTCTGCCTTTTCAAAAGCCTTTGACAAATCTTCATTCAGAATTACTTGGTCAAAGAAAGGCTCAAATTGGAGTTCTGCATCGGCTTTTGCCAATCTTTCTGCCTTTTTTTCGGGAGTTTCCGTATTTCTACCTTCCAACCGTTTGGCTAAAGTTTCTACCGAATCCACTTTGACAAACACCGCTAAGGCATTTTCTTGAAAATATTTTTTGAGATTTACACCGCCTTTTACATCTACATCAAAAATTACGGCTTTTCCTGCTTTGTGCAGTCTTTCTACTTCGGCTTTGAGTGTACCATAATAGAGTTGCTCGTACACTTGTTCGTATTCCAAAAACTCGTGGTGCTTAATTTTATCGATGAAATCAGTAACGGACAAGAAATAATAATCTTTACCATCTGTTTCGTTAGGTCTGCGTGTGCGTGTGGTGGCAGACACCGAAAAAGCTAATTGCGGGAAATGCTGTAGCAAATGCTTCACGATTGTGGTTTTTCCTGCACCCGAAGGAGCAGAAAAAATAATGACTTTACCGTTTTCCATGTGTGTTTTGGCGAAAAGTCTTACAAATTTGCTATAAAAAAATGGTATTTGAAAAAAAATGCTTAAAAATACACCATTCTTAACATTCTGTTAATATTGAGTAAATTCTTTTTTAAGCATTAGAGATTATTAAGGTCTGTAGCATAGACTTTAGTCTGTGCTTTTAATAGCTTGACAATCAATTAATTAGTTCACAGACTAAAGTCTATGCTACAAAATCTTTATAACCTCTATTTTGAAAAAAACTTACGCCAACATACCATCTAATTGTTTACGATAATCGTACTTACTAATAGCCTCGTTTTGTGCATTGTTGCGTAATTGTGCTGCTTTTTCAGGGTTTTGGAACAAATCTATGAGCTTTGCAGCCAAATCTTCGTAGTTTTTATTTTCAAAATGCAACCCTGTTACTTGGTCTGTAATAATTTCGGCTGTTCCGCCAGCTTTAGCCCCCACCACAGGCACTCCGCTTGCCATTGCCTCTATAGTTACGTAGCCATAGGTTTCTGTAGTAGAAGCCATAACAAAAATATCTAAAGCCTTGAATGCAATTTGCACGTCTTGTTGGAAAGGGCGAAAATGCACATAAGCATTAATATCTAATTCTTTGACTAAGTTGTATAAAAATTGTGGATATTGGCGTGTATCGGCGTGGCTTTCTTCTCCTATTACTACTACTTCTACATTAATACCTGCTTTACGTACTAAAGGCAAAGCTCGTAGCAAATACTCTTGTCCTTTAGAAGGGTCTAAACGTCCAATAATTCCTGCTAATAAAGTATTTTGTGGTACATTCAGTTGTTCTCTTGCCTTTTCTTTGGATAAATGATGATTAGTAAATTGTTGAATATCAATGCCAAAAGGAATGACTTGTATTTTTTCGGCAGCAATGTTTGTGCGTTGTAAGGTATTTTCTTTAAGCCAAGGCAAAGGACTTATCCATTTATATAGTTGGCTGTAGTAGAAGGTATGTAGTATGTCTTTTTTGTCTATGCCTATTTGCATTTGTTGAGGATAAATGAGTTTACAAGGCAAACCAACTATTTTTTTAGTCAATGCCAATAAACTTATATCTTTTGAATGTCCAATAAAAAAATGGGTAATTTCATTTTTTTGTACCATTTTTTTTAGTCTAAACATTGCCATTATGTCTGCATACTTCCACTTGGTCGTAAAAGGCTGGTAGGGTAGTTGGTTTGTTATTGCATATTGTTCTATTCTGCTGTTTGTGGGGCAAAAAATAATCACTTCTTTGCCTGCTTGCTGCAGCCAAAGGGCTAATTTGCCCATGAATAACTCCAAACCTCCCCACGACAAACTATTGCAAAGAATACCTATTTTCATTTGGGTATAAAATAATGTGATTGTATAATAATTACTCCAATACTATTAAACTAAGAAAAGTCTTTTAAGTGTCGCAGGCACGTAATATTTATAGTAATCCTATTTTCTTCTCACCCGAAGTGCCGTAGGCATGACATATTTCGTGCCTATGGCACTTAGAGGGAGTTTGTATTATTTTTTACTATAAATATATCGTGCCTAACGGCACTAAAAACTACTTTTTTTAGCCGAACAGCATTGGAATAAAGTCTATGCTACAAAATTTTGATAATAGAGTTTATGAATAATTTTTTGTTATAGCCCCACCCAACCCTGCGAAACGTCGCACCGCCCACAGGGAGGGCTAAAAAGGAGTTATTCATAAACTCTAATGTCTATCATTTTATTTTGCTTACTTTTTCTTTGGTTTCAAAGGTACAATTATATCTTTTTCTGTAAGCCCGCCAACGACTTCTACACATTCTGTAGAAATGATACCTGTTTGAATGGTTTTGATAGAATCACTGTTTTTTAATTGTACTTTATTACCGTAACCTAAATAATTTCTTGGAATTAATAAGACATTTTGTTTTTCCCCAATTACAATATTTCCTTCTAACTGCGTCCCTATAATTTTAAAATCTAAACTATCTTTGAAATTGACTTTGCAAATAAACGACTGCGTACTTTCGTCGAAGGAAGGTAAAATTTCATAAACTTGCCCTTTATAGGTTTTATTTTTTTGTGTATTCAACTGAATAACAGCTTCTTGACCTACTTTTACTTTGGCAATACTGTTTTCATCTATATTCAATTTTGCGTAAATTTGTTGTGAATTACCTATTACTGCAATAACATCTCCACGCCGTACAAAGTCGCCTGTTTGTTTCATTTTTTTATAGACTTTTCCGCCTACAATAGCACGAATTGTATTGTAAGTGCTGTTGATACTATTAATATCAGATAAAGTTTTTTGTGTAACTAACTGTTGCTCTGCTTGTAATTTAAGCCCTTCATATTGGGCTTGTAGTTGCAGTAGTGTGTTTTTAGAGGTTTCTGTGCTTAGTTTCATGTTGTCGTATTCGGCTTGTGAAACACTCTTTTCTTTGATAAGAGCCTCATAACGAGCTAATTGTATTTCATCTTTTCGCAATTTCTCTTTGGCAGTTAAAATATTGGCTTCTATTTGTTTGAGGGCTGGAGAGTTGGCAGAGGCATTGATTTGGGCAATACGGAGTTGTTCGGCTGCCCCTACGCTGTTAGCTATATTATTTTTGTTGTCTATCACTGCTAAAACTTGGTTAGGTACAATTTGGCTGCCTTCTTCAAAAGACAAAGAGAGAAGATAACCGTCTGTTTGGGCTGTTAAATTGTATTTATTATCTGGTTCTAAAATGCCCGAAGCAAAAACGGTTTCCGTAATATTTTTGCGAATAGGTGTAACTTCTACGGACTGTGAAGAATTGCAACTTGCCCAAAATACCACAGAAAAAAGTAAGAAAAAAGTAATTTTTTGCATGAGTTTGTTCGTTTGATAGGCAAAATAAACAAATTATTGCCACTAAAAAAACCTTGTTTAGTTTTATTCGGGGACTGTACCGTACCCTTTAGGGTGCAAGGTCAGTTTGAGTACAATTAGATGTATTTTTTATATAATTACAATAATAAATAAACTTTTTAATTTGATAAATTATATTATTAACCTTGCACCCTAAAGGGTACGGTACATTTTTTACTACATAACTCTATTTATTTAGAATTTTTCTAAACAAAACTACATTAATGAGGTTTTTAAAAGAAAAATTAAGAATTTTGCGTATTATTTCCGCATATTTATGACGACTACACATATACAAACGCCATTGGTGGACACAGTAGCTACACAATTTGCTGCTTTTGAGAACAAATTGAATGGAAAAAAGCAACAGCCTTTTCATATACTTCGCCAAGAGGCATTACAAACTTTTCGCACTACAGGTTTTCCTACGACCAAACACGAAGAATGGAAATATACCAATCTGAAACGTATTGTAGAAAAAGTTTACGAACAACCCACAACTGTTAATACAAGTGCTATTGAAAAATATTTGTTGCCTTTAGAGGGTTTAGCTGCTAATGTTTTGGTGTTTGTTAATGGGCAATACCAGCCTGCTTTGTCTAAAATTACGCCACAAGCCCAAATCACTATTTTGCCTTTGGCAGAAGCCTTGCAAAGTAAAGTTGAATTAATCAACAAATATTTTGGTAAATATGCTACAAATAGCAAAGATGCTTTTGTGGCAATGAATACGGCATTTGCAGAGCAAGGCGTATTTATTCATGTGGAAGCAAAGACGGTAGCTAATGCACCTATTTACATTCAACATTTGACGGATACAACAGAACAAAACGTATTGGTGCAGCCTCGTTTGTTGGTGATTGCCGAAAAATTTAGTGAACTAACAATCGTAGAAAAATTTAGAGGACTTGGGCAAAAAGCAGCATTGAATAACGTAGTGCGTGAAATTATTGTAGAGGACAATGCCCATGTCAATCATTATGTTCTTCAAAATGAATTGCCAACGGTTTCGCACATCAACCATACGGTAGTGCAACAAGCAAGTAACAGCCTTTACAACAATGTTACGGTGTCTTTGAACGGTGAAATTGTCCGCAATAGCTTGGATATTGTCATTGCAGGGCAAAATTGCGAGTCGCATTTGTTAGGGTTGTACGCCCCAACAGGCAACACACATATAGACAACCATACTTTGGTCGACCACCAACAGCCTAATTCTTACAGCAATGAAATGTATAAAGGTTTGATGGACGGCAAATCTGTGGCGGTGTTTAATGGTAAAATTTATGTACGCCCACACGCCCAAAAAACCAATGCGTTTCAGTCTAATAAAAACATTTTGTTGTCGGAGGCTGCTTCTGTAAACACCAAACCACAATTAGAGATTTGGGCAGATGACGTAAAATGTTCGCATGGTTGTACTACGGGGGCATTAGACGAAGAACCTATGTTTTACTTACGCAGTAGAGGCGTACCCGAAAAAGAAGCAAGGGCATTGCTCATGTTTGCCTTTGTAGAAGATATTTTAGACAAAATTACGATTCCATCATTAAGAGAACACATCGAAAATTTAATGGCGGAAAGATTACAAATGAGTTTGTAAACTATAACCTCACCCTACCCTCTCCATTTGGAGAGGGTTTTATAAAATTACTCACTTTTTATACGATTGTCAAGGCTTAGGCAGCCCCGTTGCGACCATTGCCAACGTTTAAGTAGTTATACATTTACTCAAAATTTTACGATTATGAAAATACCTGTTATCAAACAATTAGTAGAAACTTATACATTGGAGCAACTCACACAAGCCGAAACTGCTATTGCGGAAGGAGAACAACCTGCTATTGAAGTACATGGTGATGATGAAGGTGAGCAACTTACACACGCCTATGCAGCTATGTTTATTCGCAAGCTGATAGACGAACAAAATTTGCCTTTCCAAACGGCTTTAAGAGAATATACCAAAATGGTACGTGAGGCTATTAATTAATTTTGTATAAGTAACAAGAAACAATAAAACTTAGTGTACTTCTTTGTGTAAATGCCTGTAAATGAACCACAAGAACACAAGTTCACTAAGAAAATTAGGCAAATTTATTTTTTTTTATTTGCTTTTAAAAACGCAAAAAGACTTCTCTATTATAGAGAAGTCTTTTTGCGTTAATGGTTGTTATTCTTATTTTTTCACAACTCTTTTTATGGCTACTTTTCCTTGTGTTTCCACTGTTAAAAAGTACACGCCGTCTGCCAATTCGCTAAGGTCTATTACTTGGCGAACTTGTAGCTGTTGAGTCTGCACCGTTTGTTCTTGCAACAACCTACCTGTGGCATCTGTTAAACGAAACACTACTTTTCCTGCTTTTTCTATGTTTCCTTCTACCAATATTTTGCTGTCTGTTGGGTTCGGGAATAAAGTCAAGCTGTTTTGCAAGTTCTCGTCTATAGTGCCTGTAGGCGTTGGTGGTGTAAAGAAATACGCTGCTGAAGGTGTAGAACTACAACCGTTTTGTGTAACAAGTACCGTATAACTTCCTTGTTGTGTTGGTGTGAACTGTTGGCTGGTAGCTCCTGCAATAGCCGTTCCATTCAAAAACCATTGGTTACCTGTAGCACTGCTTGAGGTCAATGACTTGGCATCTGTAGTCAATGTTATTTGTGGACTACTTGGCAATGCGTTGATAGTAAATGGATTACTACTATTAGAAGATTGTTGGGTGCTATTCGCAAAGATACGTACTCGGTAGTTTGTACCACTCAAAGACAAATTTTGTGGAATTGCAACCGTTATACTGCCATTACTTGTACCTGCTTGGTTGGCTATATAATTGCCATTGAACACACCTCTTTCATCTGATAATTCTACAAAAAACACATTATTTGCATTGAAAGTACCGTTGGTAGTGTATTGCACCGTAAACGTACCGCCACTACAAATTGGTGTATTGACACTGATAGCAGATAAATTGACCCTTGCCCATACCTCAAAACTTAGGCGAATAGGTGTGGCAGGGTTATACATATCATTACCATTTTGGGTAATTTCTATGGTAATAATGCCCGTACCTGTAGGTGTAATACTTGTGCCATTGATAGTAGCTTGCCCTGCTACCACATTGAAACTAACAGGTAGATTTGAGTTTGTAACTACGTTAATAGTTTGACTATCTCCAATAAACATATTGCTAAGGCTTGCTTGTAAGGTAATTTGTTGGGCAAGTTTCAAGACGGCAATATTGCTTGTAATTGCTGTGGCAGGATTCCAAAAATCATCTCCACTTTGCGAGAAAGTCAATAGAATGGGTTGGGCAGCATTGTTAATCGTCAATGTATTGCCATTGATAGTGGCATTGCCTGACGTAACGGTAATATTGACAGATAAACCCGAAGTAGCCACTGCCGATACGGTTTCGTTGCTTAAAGGACGAGTAATACTTGGTACAACTACATTCGTAATTTGTTGGTTAGCCTTCATCACATTGAAAGTACGACTAATAGGCGTAGCTGCTGCGTAATTCGCTGTTTCTGGGACTGTTGCTGTAATGGTAACACTGCCTATAGCTTTGTTCAAATTCACCGTATTGTTATTGGTAATTGTTGCAATATTTTGCCCTTGCGTTACGGTAAATACCACAGGATTACTCGAAGAACTATTGGCACTTACCGAAAAACTACCACTGTTCCATGCTCTATCCGCTATAATTGCAAAATTGCTAATAGTTTGGGTGGCTTTACGTACTGTGAATGTACGGGTAACTGGCGTAGCAGCTAAGAATCCACTGCCTCCGTTTTGAGTAGCTCTTAGTGTAACTGCACCAATGCCTGTGAGTGTAACAGAACTACCATTTACTACAGCATTTCCACTTACTAAAGTAATAGTAACGGGTAAGCCCGAAGAAGCTATTGCCCTTACGGCAAAAGGTTGAGTGCTAAATTCTCTGTCTGGGATACTGTCAAACGTAATAGTTTGGGTACGTAAAGGCGGTGGTGGTGGCGTATCTGTTTCTACAGTAATCGTAAAGTTACGCACCAATGTATTTGTGCCACAAGTTGTACCGCCGTTGTCCGTTAAAGTTACGGTAATCGTAACAACTCCCGTTTGTCCTGCTACAGGTGTATATTGTAAAGTGCCTGTAGTAGCGGGGTTAGTGTACGTAATGGTAGGGTTAGGCACTATGGCGGTGTTAGAACTTGTAGCCGTAATGGTCAAGGTTTGTCCTGTATCTCCTGTAGAAATGCCAGTTAAATTGATGGTTTGGGCAGTCGCATTAAGCAATACACTTTGGTTATTGATAGCATTGATAGTGGGTGCATTGTTAGCGGGATTGACTGTTAAAGTTACGGTATTAGAAGTTACAGAAGGCGTACAAGCTCCACTCACAACAACTCTGTATTGGCGACTATTCATGGCATTACTTACCGCAGCCAAATTTAATATTGCTCCATTTGCTCCTGCTATATCTGCCATTGTACCACTACTATTGTCTTGCCATTGGTAAGTTAAATTTGTTCCTGTGGCTGCTACTGTAAAACTTGTATTTGTTCCAGAGCAAACCGTTTGGTTTGACGGTTGTGTGGTGATTGCTGGTAGAGAATTTACTGTCAATGTAACAGCATTCGTAGTTAAAGAACAAGAGGCATCATTCACTATTACTCTGTATTGGTTATTATTTTGTGCCAATGTAGCTGTTGTTATGGTCAATGTTGCATTGGTTTCGCCTGTCAAATTACTAAAAGACGTACCGCCATTGGTGCTTACTTGCCATTGATAGCCTATTGTTGTACCACTTGTAGCTGCAACGCTAAACGTAGCATTATTACCTACGCACACGGTTTGGTTACTTGGATTAGTATTGATAACTAAACTCGTAGAGAGGGTAAGAATAGCTGCATTAGACGTAATACTACAAGTACCCAGTGTAATCACCACTCTGTATTGGTTGTTGTTCATGCCTGCCGTAGCTACAAAATTCAAATTTGCGTTGGTAGCCCCTGCAATATTGTTAAAAGAAACACCGTTGTCTGTACTCAACTGCCATTGGTACGTAAGCCCTGTGCCTGTAGTTATGGTACTGAATGTAACATTACTATTTGCACAAGCTGTTTGTGAGCTTGGTTGTGTAGTAATGATTGGCGAAGGATTGACTGTTAAAGTAACTACCGAAGAAAATACCGTACAAGCCCCTTCTATGATACGTAAACGATAACGGTTGTTATTTTGTGTAGTTGTTGTACTTGTCAAAGCAAGAGTAGGATTCGTAGCACCTACAATATTGACAAAAGAAACACCACCATTTGTACTTACTTGCCATTGGTAAGCTAACGTGCCTGTACCTGTGGCTGCTGCACTGAAGTTAGCCGTTGCACCTGCACAAACAGTCTGGTTCGTAGGCTGCGTATTGACAACAATGCCTGTACCTATGAGCAAATACGCAACTTCAGAGGTTGTATTACAAGTATTTTGTGTAACAACTACTCTGTATTGGTAATTATTCATACTTGCTGTTACACCATTGATAGTCAATGTTGCATTTGTTTCTCCTGTCAAATTTGAGAAACTTCCGCCATTATCTACACTACGTTGCCATTGGTACGTAGTGCCTGTACCCGCCACAGCCACACCAAATGTAACATTTGCTCCTTCACAAACAGTTTGAGAAATGGGTTGTGTACTAATAGTAGGCAAAGGGTTAATGGTAGCAGTAACCTTCGTTCTGCCAGATACAAAACAACCTGTCCCCGTTGCATATACCAAATCGAAGAAACTATTGTAAACCGTTGTAGAAGGTGTACCTGTAACGGTATTAGCAGAGCCTGTAATGGAGATAGCCCCACCTGCACCCACAAACGGATAAACTACCCCCGTAGCTAAACTTGATAAACGTCCTACAGCACCATCTCCTACTATATCTACATTAATCAAACGATAATTACCCGCCGCAGGTATCGCAATATTGAGAGGTACATATACTTTTTGGTTAATCATATCGGCAGTAAGCATAAACGTTACAGGACTACCAATGACTGTTCCCAAATCATTGTAGAGTTGTACAGTTAAATTTCCTGCTAAAGAGGGGTAAACATAAGCCCCTATAATAGTACCTGCCCCTGTAGTGCTGAAAACAAGTCCTCTATTGCGTACTGTTGTATTGGAATATGTACCAAACGCATCACTATTACTTACAATACCTATATTTCTGTACAAACTACTTGCATTTTCATCTTGCACAAAATAATCTGTAGTCGCACTGATAGACGGTGTTGTAAAAGTAGTCCCACTGCCTACTAAGTCATTATTGGCATTGAACCAACGCAGCGTATTGCCTGTAGTGCCTACAGTAGCCGACAAAGTAACAGTACCCGTACCGCAACGGCTTGCACCTGTACCTGTAGGGGCTGGCGAAGTAGTTACATTGATTTGAATGGGTGTAGAAGTTGTACTTGCCCCACCATTAGCACAAGTAATAATACATCTAAACCATGTATTGCTAAACAGAGGTACTGTTTGTAAGGTAGCTCTATTGGAACTGTTAATGTTGGTGTAGGTTACGTTGTCTGCCGACTGCTGCCATTGGTAAGTATTATTCAATGTGCTTGGTGGAGTTCCTAAACTTAAGTTAGCACTACTACCCGCACATACTGTTGTGGCAGTTGCAGTGGTTGTGGAGGCAGTAGGCGTGCCTGCACAAGTAGTATTCACAGATGACCATGCAAAATATTCTCCATTAGTCGTTATCAAATTAGCTAAGCCTGTTGTAGTACGGTTAATGACTGTGTTGTTAGGAATAGCCCCTGTGCCTGTAGTAGCAGAGGCAACTCTCCAAGTACCTGTCAGCGTAGTAGCTTGAGCTATGCGTAAGTCTTCTTGCAAACCTCCAATCTGGTCTGAACCGCCATACGTAGAATTATTGGCAGGAAATTGTATGGTAGCAGTGGCAGGCAAATCCGTTCCGCCGTTGAGTTGTACTCTGTAGCTCCGAACTCCCATCACTGCACCAATAGGGGCTTGTAATGTGCCAGAAGGAGCAGGTTCTATAGATACAGTAACAGTTTGCCCTGTCCAATTTGTTGAATTACTGAAAACAACAGTACGTAAAGCATTGGTAGAATAGTTTGCTCCATTATAGGCAGTACCTACACCCAAAGGAAAACGCCTCGCACCAGCATTAGTTGTACCAAAGTTAATGCGTAAAGGACCTGCAATGTATGAACCATGTGTGCTTGAAGGAATATCTGTATTCGGTGTAGCTCCGCTTGTCATATTTGCGTTATTCTTCATATCTACTGTTAGTAGATTAGTGAAAGACGTAATTACAATGCCTCTTGTCAAGACCAATGGTACGGTTGTATTAGTAGTTCCAAAACCACTACCTACTGTGAGTGGGTAGTTTAACTGCACATGGTCATGCGTAATAATACGTAAAGTACCTGAAATGGTGCGTACTCCACCTACCAACGGAATTTCATGTTCGGGTATAATAACCCCTTGCGAGCCTGTCTGCCCAACAGATGTTGCATAAGCCACCTCTATAGTATTTACAAGATTCATTGTACCCCAAATCGGTGCTGCTGTTAATTTGCTGTGTACAGTCCGCACTATTTTTAGGTCTTGTGTACCAGCTACATTTGTACCTAAAGTTAAATTACCATTCGGGTTTACATCGCCTCTAATCAAGTGAAACTGATTAGAAACTACTACAGGAGAGTTGTAACTAACACCTGCATCATTCAAATGCACGATACCAGCAATATAACCATTTTGGATTGTACCTGTATTGGTAAATGTAGAGTGTTGTCCACCTATCCATGTAAGGGTAGATACGTTGGTAGCTCCCACACCAATAAAGTTAATCGTACCTGCATTACTAAAATTTCCTCCTACATATACATTTTTACCTGTGGAGGTTGCCATCGTATTCAATAAGCCACCTGTACCAATAGTTACATCACCAAAGGCATTTAACATAGCCAATAATGCCCCCGAAGTAGTAGGGTAGTTTAATGTGCCATTGATAGCAATATTCTGGCAACGACCAATATTGACATCACAAGTAACAGTAGCCCCTGCGGGTATCACTACATGATTGTCTGCTGTAGGGACTACACCACCCACCCACGTACTTGCTGCACTCCAAAGCCCACCTGTAGGTGTAGCCGTAATGGTGGTAGGCACAAATTCTTCTACTTTAAAATCATCTATCCAAACATTGTGATTGCCGAAAGAACCTGTTACTTCTATCCCTATTTTTGTGGTAGCTGTTCGGTAGCTTTCTGGGACAATCACCGTAATACGTTGCCAAGGAGTAGTAGCAGTCATAGTGCCTGTAATACCAGCTTCGGGTACTATAGTCATAATACTCTGCCAAGTAGCTCCATTGTCATTAGAGGCTACAACACGTAAATTTACTCTGTTATTGGTAGTAGCAAATCCACCTTGATTAAAAGGAGAGTTGGCAAAAAAGCACCAAAAACGGACATAAGGACTGCCTGCACTTGATAAATCTATGGTGGGTGATTCCATACGGCGACTACCCATAGCACTTGACGAGCCTCCGTATCTGTAGTCATTGAACCACAGAACACCTGTGCCAGAAACAGCCGATGAAGGTACTGTACCTGCGGCGGCACCCGAAGGAGCAATACTCCAAGCACCCGCACCCAAATTGGTGTTTTTTTCCCAGTCCTGCTCTCCATTCGTTATTCCGTCTGGTATGCCATCACCTATTTGGTTGATTTTGCTTTGTGTCCAACTTCGCCCAATAGGAATGTTATCGGCACTCCCTCTGGGAGCTAAGCCTGCGGTGGCTGTTGTTGAGCCAGTAAAACTTCCGTCAAAATTTTGGGACAAATATACTTGTGCAGTAACATCGAGGCTTACAAGCCCGAAACACAGTAACGTAACCATACGCCACCATGTGAAAAGTTGAGTAGTAGGTACTAACATAAATAGGTTGTAGAATTGGTGAAATCAATAATCTGTTTGTTGATTATCGGAAATAATAAAGGAGATGGAATATAAAATGAATAGTTTGAAGCCTATAACTTTTCATATTCTTTGTGTAATTTAGATAGTGAATAAGGTAAGAGTCGTTAATTTTAAACCTTATTACTATAAAATACAAGTTTATTCGCAAAATATTTGTTAATCTACTACTCACCAAAGCCTACTACCACTTGCTATTCGAGGAGTTTTACAACTATAAATTCTACACGCCTGTTCGCATTGTGTTCTGTTCCCGTACACCGCACTCCATTGCTACAGTGGTTTACCAAACGGCTTTCTCCGTAGCCTTTACCCCATAATCTATTGGCGAAGATGCCCTTACCCACTAAATACGCCACAATTTTGTCTGCCCTTTCTTGTGATAACTCTAAATTATAGGTGTCATCTCCACGCGAATCTGTATGCACAGCTATTTCTACCGTTAGTTGTGTATTATTGGCTAAAATGGTATAAAATTTCTCCAAAGCAGGGTTGGCTTCTACCGTAAATGCTGTATCATTGACATTAAAATTTATTTTTTCTACCAAAAGAGCCTTACCCAAAAAAATTTCTTTCAAAGGTATTTGCAAACTGTATTGTTTGCGGTGTTGTACCGTCTGAAACTCTATGGGCGAAGACATAGAGAAATAATGCCTGTGATAGGCTATGATTTTATAGGAATGGTGAGGGTCAAGAATTAGACTAAATTTTCCTTGTGAGTTGGTCTGCACTGTATCTGTACTTTTGTTTTGCAGAGAGGTTATCAAGACTTTTGCAGCCACAATCGGCTCATTATTATCTTCATTATACACAAAACCATCTACTACATAGAATTTTTGAGGAGAAAAGCCTACTGAAACAAATTGATTAACTATAAAAAATACAAATAAAAATAAGTAGCTTTTTTTCATTGCTGGAAGTATAACTGTAGAGTTCTCTAATAAACAAATATAGAAAACTCTATTGATTAAACTACTGCCGATGGAATTTTTGATAAAAAATGTTGTTTTTACTACTTTTTGTTTCCTTCAAATCATCTTTAAAAGCTCAATAGCTCTATGGAAAAATGAAAATATTTTGGAAAAACCTATGATAGATTGATTAAGTAAACACAGATAGATAATTTGCTGGTGTTGGGGATAAAAGTGTAAGAAAATAGTTGAATTAACTCTATAGGAGTAAAATATATTGCTCTGATGAAATTTTATTGTGGTGTTTTTCTATAAATTAAAGTAAGTTGCATACTCGTCAGAGTGTAAGGTCAATAATATAATTTAAAAAAATTAAAAGTGAGCTAATTATGACAATTATACAATAAATATGATTTAAAATAATCTTAAATTGACCTTAAACTCTAAAAGATGTGATAAATTTCATGCTACACAACTCACATTAAATATGCTATTTCTACGGAATTAAAATTTAACTCAAACAATTTCTTTTATTTATAAAAAAATGTGTAAAAAAATTATTTTTTGTTTGCTTCTCTCTTTTCAAGCATTTTTGCTTTCTGCCCAAAATTCATATATTTTGCAAAACAAAGCTTTTGATGACCTAACAACTTTTGACATTTTAATAGACAAGAACTATACATTTGAGCAAATTTACAACAATAAAACAAAGCCTTTTGTAAGCTATTCAGGTAAATATGATTTCAAAGGTATTGATTATTGTTGGCTAAGATTTATAATAAAAAACCCTTCAACCTATACAAAATACGCCTATTTATCTGTTGTGCCTGCCTTACATAACGTATTGTATAGCTATAATACAGATACTAAAAGTTGGCAAACTTTGCATACAGGTATGGAAGTAAACACCGAAAGAAGGAAAAATGATGTGATGCCTTGCGTATTTCGTGCCAATAGCCAAGATACTTTTTTTCTTAAAGTTAAAGTACAGCAATTAGCCCAACAGCCCTATAAAGTAGGTTTTAAGATTAAGATAGAACAAGAAAAATATTACTTAGAGCATGAACAGTTTATGTTGTTGTTGTGGGGGGCTACTCTACTTACTATTTTAGTGTTTTTTTTCTATAATCTTTATATTTATTTTATTTTTAAAGACACTACTTATTTATATTATTTAATCACTTTGTTAGGTGGAATCATCTACATTACTGCAAATCATACATATTTCAACATATTGCTATCTGCCCGACTCTTTCATACAGAAGTAAATAGCTATGGAAACATTTATTTTTTTGACCTCAATGCAGGGTTTGCAAGAATGGGTGTTGCGATTATTATGACAGGTTTTGTACAGTTTGCACGTACTTACTTACAACTCTCGTGGCAATTTATATTTTGGAATACGGTATTAAAATATATGTTAGTGTCGTGCCTTAAAATGTTATACGATTGTCAAGGTCTTCGACCATTGCCAACGTATTTTAAACCGTTGGCAATGGTCGAAGACCTTGACAATCGGTGCAAGAGGTATAACAATTCATAGCACGACCCTATTATATATTTTTTGTGGCACTATCCTTATAGATATTTTGCTTACTTTAAGTGGTGTTTACTATGTAGATAATTGGGTGATATTGCCCCTAAATATCTTGATTATCATGATTATTTTGTTGTTATTTTATTTAGGAATTATCTCTTTGAGAAAAGGCTATACGCCTGCACTCTATTTTTTATTGGCAAATACCGCCCCTTTATTGTTTATTTTAGTGCTAACAATTTATTTAGTTTTCTACAGGTCTTATGGGCAAGTAGCTACCCTACTGCCAAATTTGGCTGTTATTCTACAAACATTGACGTTTGCAGTAGCCTTAGTAGCTCGTGTCAATAATTTGAAAGAAGAATTGAAAGAAAAGCAGTTGGAAGCACAAGTGTTACGCAGTGAAAATCAACAAATGGTGGCACGAAACCAATTCATCGAGCTTGAAAATGAGTATATTTTAGCTGAAACAATACTCGAAAAAAATCAAAAACAAGAACTACAAGCCAAATTGGAGGCGAATCAACGTGAACTTGCCTCTAACACCCTTTATTTGTATCAAAAAAATGAAATGCTGACAAATTTACAGAAGCAAATCGAGAAGTTATCACAAAAAAATCTTCACCCCAATAAAGAAGAATTGAAAACAATTCAGGCAACTATCAAAAATGGTTTACATCTTGACACAGATTGGGAAAAATTTAAACTACATTTTGAGCAAGTTCACCCTAATTTTTTCAAGGAATTGTTAGAAAAATATCCAACACTTACTAACAATGAAATTCGTTTGTCTGCCTATCTTCACCTCAACTTATCGACCAAAGAAATAGCTAAATTGCTTGGCATTAATCCCGACAGTGTGCATAAAGCAAAAACAAGATTAAACAAAAAACTAAATAGTCTGGCTGAATAAAATGTAAAATTACGTAGTTAGTTACCGTAGGGTGGGCTGAATCCCACCCTACGGTAACTTATTTTAAATTATTGATAATCAATATTTTATATTTTAAAATAAACTTTTTTTTGCCTTGTCCCTATTTTGTCCCTACCCATTTTTAGGTAAAATATAAACTATACTTGTTATTTGTCTTCATGTTTTAGGCAAGACTATCCGTAAAGCAAAAGAGCTTTTTATCGTTACGCCTCATGTGTAAAATCTATCACTCTAAACCATTTTAGACAATGTACAATCAATCAAACAAAGGCTTATTCGTAGGCTTATTCTTCTTGCTAATTGCATTTGCTTGTTCAGAAAGTCCGAAGCCAGCTACTGCCATTACCATCACAAGCACAGACTTTGCAGCCTCGCAGCAACCAAATACTTCCGCAAAGTTCATATCTTTTGAGAAAGGAAAATTTACGGCTACCCCTACCGAAGGAGAAAAGCAAGTTTGGGATTTTAGCACCTACAAATCCAGCACTGCAACGGCAGGCACAACTAACTATTTAGCACCACAAGCCAATACAATGTTCAAAACGGCTACCTACGGGCTAAAATATGTTTCAAGGGTATTGGGTTTAAACCTTAATATTACCAATCATTATGAAATTTCGAGTAATGGTTATTATAATTTAGGTTCGCAAATTCAGCAATCTTCTACTTCGTTGGGCAATGGCATC
>CANGYA010000004.1 GCA_947457925.1 Cytophagales bacterium
CTTTAAAAACTTATAGTGAAACTAATTTTTTTCAAAGAAATAAGTTTGATTGTCTTCAAGAAGCTCTATAAAGATGACATCTTTCTAAAAGATGTCATCTTTATAGAGCTTCTTGAAGACTACGTATAACAATTCATAGCACGACACTAACACTTACCAAGTTTTTTTTATTTTATGAACATGAGCATTGAAGAAAAAGCCACACATATTTTACAAATTTTAGACGATTTATTCCCCGAAACACCTATTCCTTTGCAGCATGATGACGTATATACGTTACTAATTGCTGTATTGTTGTCTGCCCAATGCACAGACGAGAGAGTGAATAAAATTACGCCTTTCCTATTTGCCAAAGCCAATAATCCTTCTGATATGCTCAAATTGAGTGTAGAGGAAATACGAGAAATTATCAAACCTTGCGGACTTTCTCCTACCAAATCAAAGGCTATTTATAGTTTATCAAAGGTATTAGTAGAAAAATACAATGGAAAAGTACCAAATACGTTTGAAGAATTGGAAGCCTTAGACGGTGTAGGACATAAAACGGCTTCGGTGGTCATGTCGCAAGGATTTGGTTTTCCTGCTTTTCCTGTGGACACACACATTCACAGATTGGCACGCCGTTGGGGATTGAGCAACGGAAAAAGTGTAGAACAAACTGAAAAAGACCTTAAAGCCTTATGCCCAATAGACCAGTGGAACAAGGCACATTTGCAAATTATCTTTTTTGGTAGAAAATATTGCCCTGCAAGAGGACATCAAAAAGAAAATTGTCCGATTTGTAGTTTGTATGGTGTAGAAGACTAAGATGAATAGCTATTACGAACAAAGTTATTGTAGGTGGACTAAAAAAGGTGTAATCTTTAAAAAAGATTACACCTTTGAGTATTAAATATTTCAGACTAACAAACTATTGGCTCGTCAAGAACTGGGCTAAGAGTTGGGCTAATAAAAAGTCTGCTGCCAAAATAGCAATACAACTATTCGTTACGGCTTGTGTGCTGGCTACGCCTACTTCCAAAGCTCCACCATGCGTAAAGTAGCCTTTGTAAGCAGAAATACTTGTTACCAAGTACGAAAAAACAAAAGATTTGATAAAAGCAAAAGTTACACTAAACGGCTTGAAGTCATTGCGAAGTCCCATGATGTAGTCTTCGGGAGTAAGTAATTCCGCAAAAGTTCCTGCAAAATACCCACCTACAATAGCCAAAAAGCCCGATAGAATCACTAACAAAGGGTACATGGTAATTCCTGCTATAATTTTTGGTAGTACCAAATAAGACGCAGAGTTGATGCCCATGACCTCCAAAGCATCTATTTGTTCGGTAATACGCATCGTCCCTAACTGCCCTGCAATATTAGAACCAACTTTTCCTGCAAAAACAATGGCTGTAATGGTAGGGGCAAGCTCTAAAATGGTCATATCCCGTACTATCACACTGACAATATACAGAGGAATAAGAGGACTGACCAAGTTATAAACGGTTTGTACGGTAGTAACAGCCCCAATAAAAGTAGAAACGATAGACACAATTATAAGAGAATCTATCCCAATTATCATGCACT
This sequence comes from Cytophagales bacterium, assembly GCA_947457925.1. GTDB lineage: Bacteria > Bacteroidota > Bacteroidia > Cytophagales > Thermoflexibacteraceae > JAAFKA01. Next base: position 1,567 of record CANGYA010000004.1, read on the forward strand.
CATCAAAATAGAGTTTTATATAAACCTTCAACTTTTCTCTATTCGAAAAAACTCTACCTATAAATAAAAGGTATTGCCCAAGACTTGTCATCATAGAATTAGTGGCGTAAACAATTTTTTGAGTAAAAGTACGTTATATTTTCTATTGTATGTATATCAAACGTATAAGGTTTTCAAAACCTTGTACGTTTAAGCATTTTTAAGTTACTTATTGCCCAACAGCCCCAAAACGCCACTGCACACCTACCAAACCGTTGATGCCCTGCGTGTCGTAATAGGCATATCGTTGGTACGAGCCTAACAAATTATTGACTTGCACAAAAGCCGACCATTGAGGCAAAAATTGGTAGTGGGCAGACAAACAAACATCTACAATGCTACTCAACGTCTTTGTATTTTTGTCGTTATCTGTTTGGGCAAAGGCTGCAATGCCGTTGAGATTATAAATTTTTGCCCCTATACGCAATTTTTCATTGACAGAATAATCTGCATACAACGTATTTGTCCAAGTAGGGCGGTGAAAAGCTGCGGGCAAAGTTTGTACGTTATACGTGGCTATGTGTGTTTGTACGCCTGCTTTGAGTTGTTGTAAACTGACATTTAAACCTGCGTGCAACTGCCAAACGCCAATGGCTTCGGGTTCATAAGCTACCGTAAAACGGGCTGAATCTTTGGCGGTAGCACTGAAAAAGTACAAATTTCGGTAACGTCCATAACTGCTGCGTACATCAAACGAAAATTCGGGAGAAATGTGTCCTCTTATGCCTAATTGTGCTTCCCATAATTGGTTGGTATGTAATAAACCTATTTGGTTGCCCAAAAAATTATTTTCAGTAGCTAATTGTTGCAAGCTGGTGCGTTGCGTAGTTCCGCTAAGTTGGGCGTAAACTTGTAGTTGTTGGGCTACTAATTGGTAGTCTGCCTTTAACAAAGGATACAACCGAACTTTGTTTTGTGTGCTTGAAGTATCGGAGTCATACGCCACATTAAAACCTGCCTCTACACTCAACTGTTCGTTTCGCCATTGATAAGACGGTTGCAAAGTAATTAAGTTACGACTAAGACGCACATTATTTAACGGCTCATTGTTGTAAATTGCCGAATTACCTTGTAAAATAACTTTAATTGCACTGTTTTTATTCAATGAATAGGTGGCAAAGGCTTGTAAACCTACATTGCTTTCTGTCAAACCTTTTCGGCTTGTGAACCTATATAAATTGAGGTTGCCCGCATATTGAAAAGCTGTTTGGCTGCGGTTTTCATAGCCTATAGTTGCCTCTAAATTGTTGTAGGCTTGAAAAATATCATCTTCTTTGCTCAATCCGTTCTTGTAATATTTATCAAAACCGTAGTAAGACATTCCGATACGTTGGTACGCCAAGTCTGCACGCAATTTGCCTTCGCCTATTTTGTAATAGCCCTGCACACGCAAAAGATTGTTGCTAACACCAGATTTTTCTTCCAATACACTGCCTCTCACAGACGACAAGTGCCGAAAATGTGCAGCCACACCGTACTGTTCTTGTGTAGGCAACTGCCAATACCCTTCTACGTAGGGCGTAATATAATTACCAAAACCTGCTTGTAAGTAATTGGTATAAAGGGGTTTAGTTTTTTCTTGTGTAACTTCCTCGTCTGTTATGCTCAAAACATAGGGTTTTGCCACTAAGGAAAGAGGTGGTAAAGACAACACAACGGGAGTCGTGTTATAGGTTTGGGTAGTTTTGGGGCTGGGAATCGGCGTTTTGGTCATGCGGTTCAGATTCCGATTAGCCTTAGACAATTCCAAGACCTTATTTTTTTCTATAATCAATTCTTTGTCTTGTAAACCTTTGTCTTGCCCCATTGCCAAAAAAGGGGTAACAGAGAACAACAACAACGTGAAGTAGTTTTTCATTCGGATTAGTACGGTTACAATTAGGTTTGTTTGACTTACACAAATGTAACGGTTTTAGTCGTTTTTGCAAAGGAAGTGGACTTTTAGGTGGGAAAACATGGGGGAGGGATTTTGTAAGTTTTGAACTTTGGTAAGGTATAATAAGAAATCAGATAATGTAAGTTGCGTAGCACCTGTAGAACGGACTTTAGTCCGTTTCTTATATATTTTGTGTTGCTAAATACGAAGAAACGGACTAAAGTCCGTTCTACAGGCAGCAACTACGCAACTTAGCTTAGATAATCTCTACATTTCCTTTCATAATCATGCTTGCATAACCTAAATTTTTGTAATCTTCGTCTAAATTGTCAAAATACTCTTGTAAATCTGGCTCATTATTCTTTACTTTTTGAGCCAACTTAAACAATTTGTTATAGAGTTTGATGTTCCATTCCATTTGCACCTTTCTTGAAGGCAGCAATTCTTTTTTCAAATTTAGATTAAAAATAGTAATGGTCGTTATTGCTTTTTGACGTTGCAAGTCATCAAGTTTTTTCAATGGTGCAAGCACCACTACCTTTTTATTTGTTTTGGCATCTGCTTGAAAAATAACACGAAAATAGTCGTATGGATTTTCATGTAAAGGATTGATTAACAAAGGATAACAATTAGAAAATAATTTTCTTTTTTCGTAATTAATCAAAGGCGTTGGACTAAAAAAAGGAAATTCATCATTTTTTTCTATCCGATTGCAAGTGCCACAAGCCACATAATAGTTTGCGGTATGATAGGCATACCACCAAAATTCTGTTTTAGGTATATAATGTTCTACATCATAACTATTTATTTCATTCAATTCTTTTTCACAAATAGCACAACGCCTAACCTGCTTTTGCCAAAAAATGCTTTTGAGTATTTTCCATACATTATGCCCTTTGTAGTCATCAGTAACTATTTGGCTATTCTTTTTATACAATGTCAAAAGTCTTGTTGTTTTTTCTCTTGTATGTTCTTTGGCAAACTTTAGAAATTCTGCTACTAATTCTTCATCTGCAAATACAAATCTTAAATCTTTCATTGGTTTGTAAAAAGGGATTTTAAATCAATTTTATTGAGTTGTAAGTCAGAAAAACTAATGCCTTTATCACGCAAAAATTTAAGATATTGCCAATACAATTTATCGTGAATGGGTAGAGTTACCAATAAATCTTCTAATTCCTTGCCTAAGTCTTCTGCAATACTCTCATCATTTAGTTTTGCTTCTTGATACCTTTCTATTTTCCCCTGCAACTGCTCACTCACCAAACTATCCATTTCAAAATATTCTAACAAAACCAAAGACACATCTAAATCTGCGGTGGCGTGTCCTGTTTGGGTGGTTATTTGTCCGTCTTCACTAAAAACCAACTTCAACACTTCATTTTCTTTGCGGTTCAAAATCGCCATTGGGTTATGCGTAGTCAAAACAAACTGCATATTGGGCAATACTTTTAGCAGGTTATCCACAAAAACTTTCTGCCAACTTGGGTGCAAATGTCTATCAAATTCGTCTATGATGACTACGCCTCTCATTTCCTTAAATACTTCGGTAATAGGGATTTTTACTTGTAAATGCCCACGCATAGCCATTAACCTACACAACATATCACCCAACAAAATAACATTTGCCCGATAACCTTCACTAAGTTGGTCTGTATCTAAATTATCCCCTGCCTGATTGACAAAATAATAGCTTCTTTCTTCTACCAATTTGATTTGTATTAAATCTTTTGGTAGTAAATCATTGATGGTCAGGGCTATCAATGTTCTTATTTCTTTGGAATTATTGCGTATAGTTTCCTCTTTTTCCCTTTGTTCTTCATAATACAAATGGTTGAGAATATCTAAAATATCTACAAAATTATCATCAAAATTACGAAACAAAGACCTTGTAAAATAATGATTGGCATTGCCCAAAAGCATAGTCTTTACAAAATCTTGGAATTTATTTTTTTCGGCTTTGTTGTAAAACATATTTGTTCCATAACCCAAAATAATTATATCTACATATCCATTGATAGCTTTGCTTTTGCGGTTGGCTAAAATCAAAGTTTCTTGTGGCGTTGCTGAAGTAGAAAAATTATGTTTTAAAATAGCCTTGTCTTTACCTATTCTAATCATTTTTTCAAACTCTCTATCTTTGTCGGTATTGTCATCTGGCAATAAAGCCAAAGCTAAGGCTTGCAAAATAGTTGTTTTGCCCGAAGCATTTTTACCCAACAGAATAGTAACTTCCTTATCAAAGTTGATAGAAAGTTGTGAGATACTTTTGAAGTCTGTTATCGTAAGTTGCTGTAAAGTATTGGCTACAAGTGAAGAAACAGCTACACTTTCAGGTACTTTGGGAACAATTTTTTCAAAATTTGTATAGTCAAAAGTCCTTTCATTACGTATTATATTCAACCAATTAGTTAATAAATTAAATAAAGATTGAGACACTTTACTCATTTCTGTTCCAACAGCACCAGTACCTTCATTTAATTCAAATTGACTATATGGTTTACTACTATAATTTATCTGAACCCAACCAGAAGTAAATGGGTCAGGCATAAGACTTTTAATCCAAAAATAAAAACCACTCTCATTGTCTATCTCTGTAAAATAGTAGCCATCATCTTTCTGAATACAGTTTAAAATGCTTTTATATTGACTTACAAGCCTTTGAATAGCTTGTAATTCGGCTGCTGGTTTTTTATTAGGAGGCATATTAGTTTGCTTTTTCACAAAAATAAAAAATACTTGTTTTGAATTGCTTTGTATTTACTGTTTATTTTTCTCATACTCATTAAGCAACTTTGGCAAGTTAGTTACTACCAACTTGCCAAAATCTTACACCGCATTGTATCACTTTTTCTTTTTCACATTTTCCAAATACGTTTTGGCTACGCTGTCGTGTGGAAAAAGGGCTAAGGTTTTTTCGTAATATTCCACCGCCTTTTGTTCATTGCCTAATTGTGCGTACATACTGCCCAAATTGGAATATGTCCAAGACGAATTGGGATATTGCGTTGCATTAAATTCCAACAGTTGAATGACTGTATTCGTTTTTTTGAGCAAACCGTAATATTCACTTAGCCCAATCAAAGCCCCTTCTGCAAAATCGTAATCATTTGCAGCGTTTTTTTGCAACTTTTTGTATTCTTCTAAACCTGCTTCAATGCCTTGATTATCAATAATTTTGGCTAAGGTTTGAGCAATAGATTTTTTGGGTATTTCGTAAGGTACATTGTGCAAAATTTGCAAAATACTTTTGGCTATATTTTCTACTTCCGTAGGCTCGGCATTTGCCAAAATCGTAACAAAATAGCCGTTTTCTTCTCTCAAAATAATAGCATTGAAACCATTGTAACCGCCTGTATGCCAAACGGTATTTACCTTTTTGTCTTTTGAAAGTTCTTGCGAAGTCATCAACCAACCATAACCGTAATTATTTTGATTAGGCGTAAAAAGCAATTTTTTGTATTTTTCACTCAATAACAAATCGGTGTTCAATGCTTTGTGCCAAAGGTACAAGTCTTCAACAGTAGAATAAATTTGCCCTGTCGCAAAAACAGTGGTCATATTTCGGTATTCGCAATTCAACAGATTGCCCGCAGCCAAATAGCCTTTTGCTTTTTGTGGAATAATATTAAGGTCATTGTCTATGCCTGTGTTGTTCATTTTCAAGGGCTTACAAATTCGTTCTTGCAAATTGCTTTCGTAATTTTTGCCCGTTACTCTTTCCAAAATTACGCCCAAAACCACATAGCCAAAGCTGCTATAACGAAATTGCGTGGAAGGTTCAAACAACAAATCAATGTCCCAAAACAAGTGCATCAACTCGTCAGGCGTATAGTTATTTTTGCTAAATTTTTGGTAAAAATCAGGGAAATAATGCACAATCCCCGATGTATGCGAAAGCAAATGATGAATGGTAATTTTTTCGGCTTTTTCTTTGGGGTATTCAGGAATAAAAGCCGAAATTTTATCGTCTAATTTCAATTTGCCTTCTTGTACTAATTGCAAAATCATCAAAGCCGTAAATTGCTTGCTGATAGAGGCAATGCGGAATTTAGTTTGTGGCGTATTGGGCTGCTGCCAATCAAAATCTGCCATGCCAAAACCTTTTTTGAGCAAAATATCTTTGCTGTCTGCCACCAAAACAGAAGCATTTAATTTGCCGTTTTGGGCATAAATTTCAAGCAGGTTTTCAATTTTTTTGCTCGTTTTTTGGGCAAATGTCGTTTGAAAGCCCAATAAGAGAAATACAAGTAGGGTGGTGATTTTTATATTGTTTTGCATAAAAAATTATTTTTTAGTTTGTAATCCTTCCAACCATTTTTCTGTCGGAGTTTGGTGTTGATTGAAAATATAAAGATGTGTTTTGTCATTCAGAAAAACAGTGTGCGTAAATTCCTTTTTTGCGTCATATTTCCACGTTTTGAGTTCAGGAAAGGCATTTTTGATAAGTGCCAACTGATTTTCGTGGTCTTTTGACACGATAACGATTTTGGTTAATGGCGTATTTTTCATTTTTTCAAGATTATTCGCCTCTATTTTGCCTTCAATTTCCATTGCATTAACATAAGAAAAAAATTGGCTGATGCTTGCAACATCTTTTGGGTTTTCGGACAAAATATAACGATATGTAAAAATGTGAGTAGATTCATTGAGCCATTGCTTAAAATTTTGCTCGTACATTTGAACATAAGCATCAACAAAGGCTTTGTCAATGGCTTTATTTTCTTTGAAATAAGTTTGTACGATAGGATATATTTTTTTTGCCATTTGATTGATGTAAGGGAAAAAATACCAATCATCAGCATAATTTTTCTCTCTAATTGCCTCATACACAAAGCCATTTCCCGTAGCCGTAGCCAATACTTCATTCGATAATAAATAGGCATATTGGCTACAAACAGAAGGATTTTGACGAAAATAAGCCTCAATATTTTGTTTTACTTGCAAAGGTTGTTCATCAAATAAAATATGAAAACTCTCGTGCATCATCACGCCCAACAGCACTGTGTAGTCCTCTTCGTTATCATAATTAGTCGGGAAAGCCCTTATCAAATAGTTATAAAAAGCCCCTGCCATAAAACCGTCTTCGGAGGGCAAAGGATAAAACACCAATTCAAAAGGAATGGATTTGTCCCAAACAGATTGGTAAAATTGCAAGCCTTGTTCAAACAATAGAGCCGTTTTTTGGCTATATACAAAATCTGAAAAAGCCTTGAGATTTTTCTCAAATTTTTCTTGATTAGGCTTGTAAATCAATTCGTTATAGATAGGCGTAAAAACAGCAAGAATGTTTGTAAAGTGGATTAAATCTTCATTAGGAATTAAACCCATAGCCCGAATTTTAAAATCTTGCCAAGAGGTAGCTGCAATTAGATGTTTTTGAAGGGCATTATCTGTAAGCATCGGAATTTTTACGCCATACGGAAAACCCGAAAATGAATACAAATAATTTATTTTGAGATTATCGAATTGGGTAAGCAAATCCAAATACTTTTTTTCGTGATATTGGGATTGTTGAAATGCCTTTTTAAATGGATTTTCACCATATTTTCCCGAAAGATTTTTGACAAAATGATAAACCGCAAATTTTTCGGAATATTGGACATTGAAAGTAGCTTTTTGAGCAAAGGCTAAATTACTAAATTGTAGTAGTAGCCCTAAAAATAGAAGATGAAATTTCATAAAATTAATAAGTTATTGTTTTACAGTGAGATACATAGATTCAGAAGCCCCTTTCATTTTTTTCCAAGTTCCCAAACTTACGGTTCTGGTGAAGGTACTTCCGCCAAACTGTGCGCCATAGGAAAACGAATAGCCTTTGCTGTCTTTTTCAGGTAAAAACTCGATAGCCACTACAAAGTCCTTTTCAAAAACCAAATTATATTCGGTCAAATCAATTTCTAACCAACCTTTGCTCAGGTCTTTTTTGCAAAGAATTTGTTTTTCGACAAGCCTTTCTGCGGGCATTTCGTCTTTCACAGCATAAAAATTGATGCGAAACGTAGCCGAATTTATATTAATGCCTTTCAAATAGACATTCAGTTTTTGGATTTCAGAAGTCTTATTTATCTCAATGAGTTTACCCATTTCTACAATGTCTTTGCCATCTTTACTCGTGGCACTGCCCCAAAGAAAAGGATTGGTTGATTTTGTGCCTATGGTTTTGATTTTGGGTTTTTGTTGCACCACAACAACTTCTTGAAGTGCCAAAACCTTTTCTTTTAAGTAAAAAACAGCCGTTTTTTCTTGCATAATTTGTTGGATAGGCATACTCATTTCCTCAAAACCCACACAAGAAAAAGTAAGAGTGTCTTGGGTATTTTCGGCTTTAAGAGATAGTGAAAATTCGCCATTTTCATTGGCTACTGTGCCTATGTTTTTGTTTTTAATGCCAATATTCACATAGGCAATAGGCTGCTGATTGGTTTGTCGTACAACTCCAGTCAGAATAGTTTGGGCATAAAGTTGTGTATAAATGCAAGCCAAACAGAGGGAAAAAGCAATAAATTTGAACATTGTCGTATAAAGAGTTTCACTCTAAGACCACACAATATTCAAAAAGGTTGCATCACTGTAAGTTAAAAAAAGATAAACTCTTATTAGTAGAACAAATATAGTTTTGTCTATGTATTAAATAGTTCTTCATTTTTTTACTAATTAATAATCAATAAATTTTTACACCCCCACCCCCAACAATAACCTATCATCTGTTGGGTGGTTTCCTCCTTGCCATTGTTCCATCTCTTGTTGAACGGCAACTTTTTGTGCCGTAATTGGCGTAGTTTGCAGACTTAACAAGAAAGATTTGAGTCTTTTTGAGCCGTATTTTTTGGTGTCTGTGCCGTCGAATTGGTCTGTGATACCATCAGAAAAAATATACACCGAGTCACCTTTTTGTAAAGGGATAGTTTGGGACTCAAATGTTTTTTCTTCATAAAAAGCATTGCCTATAGGCAGTTTGTTGCCTTTGTGTTCGGTCAGTTCATTGTTGCGGATAAGGTACAAAGGACGTTGGGCAGCAGCAAAATAGAGGGTAGTTTGCTCATTTTCTTGTGTGAGTTGGCAAAAAGCTATGTCCATTCCGTCTTTGAGTTCCGAACTTTTGTCTTGTTTCAAAAGGGCTATGACTTTTTTGTCTAACACCGTTAGAGCTTCGGCAGGATTACTAATGTTTAGTTCTTTTACGATTTGGTGCAACATATTCACCCCTATAATTGCCATTAAACAGCCCGGTACACCATGCCCTGTGCAGTCTGCTACAGCAAAAAATATGTTCTCTTGGTGTTTTTCTACCCAATAAAAATCTCCACTTACAATGTCTTTGGGTTGATAAAAAACGAAACTATTAGGCAATAGTTGTTCTAACTGTTCGGGGGCTACTAATGTAGCTTTTTGTATGCGTCTGGCGTAGTTGATACTATCTGTAATTTGCTTTGTTTTTCTTTCTATCAATTCTTTTTGTGAAATAATATTATCTCTCTGTGCTATAATTTCTACATTAATTTGATTAATTTCTTCATTTTTATTCAAAATATCATTATTAGCCGTTTCTATTTGTGTAAGGTATTTGTCATTTTCATTTTTGAACAAATGTGTAGCCAAATACAGAATAAAAAACGCCAATATAATGTTACTGTAGCGTAGATACTGCATAATATCCCCCACCGTTGCCAAAGATTCTGCTACGGAAGGTGCATAAAATAGGCTATTGTCTATGATATAATAGGTTACAAAAAATATAATGACATTATAAAGAAACAAAATGTATTTTTCTATAACACTTGAACTTAGATAAATAGCCAAAACAGCCGTAGCAAATAATAATAAATTAATATTTTTATCTGCAAATAATATACAAAGAGCCAAAAAATTAAGAGGTAAATAAATAGCAGAAACGACTCTTGCCAACAAGTATTGACGTTGGTAATTAAAAAAAATGATTATCAAGGCTAAAGAGGCTGTTGGCAGATTGGCAAAGATGCCCGAATAATGCTTTTTAATTATAAACGGAACAAGATAAGCCAAAACCACAATAAGTCCCACTAACCAAATTTGGTTAATCAACCGAACTTTTTGTGCCTGAGCAAATGACAAGTCCCTGCCTACACCAAGATTTGCAGCTTTGAGCCAATAAGTATGAAAAAGAGATTTCATTTGTCTTAAATTGTGTTTTTCGCCTTTTTCGTTTACGTGATAAGGCTTGAAAAGTTCTAAACCTACTACTAACTTTCTTCAAGTTACAAATTTCAAGCCTATCAAAGCACCAAAGAGAGAACTTGCAAGTCTATTCAGATTATTTTTATTTTCAGGATAAAAGAGCTACTTTTGTGCGGTACATATAGTTTTGGGTTTCACAAAAACAGCTATTTATTCTCTCTACTCACCATGAAAAGAGTATTAATAACAGGGGCTGCGGGCTTTTTAGGTTCACACCTTTGCGATAGATTTATTAAAGAAGGGTTTTATGTAATTGGCATGGACAACCTCATTACAGGTAACATGGAAAACATAGAACACCTTATGCCCCTTCCACAATTTGAGTTTCATCACCATGACGTAACCAAATATGTGCATATACCGGGTGATTTACACTATATTTTGCACTTTGCTTCTCCTGCCAGCCCGATTGACTACTTGAAAAAGCCGATTCAAACCTTGAAAGTAGGTTCTTTGGGTACACACAACTTGTTGGGTTTGGCGTTGTCTAAGAAAGCAAGAATTTTGGTGGCTTCTACGTCTGAAGTGTATGGCGACCCTACTGTTCACCCACAAAATGAGGAGTATTGGGGCAATGTAAACTGCGTAGGTCCCAGAGGCGTATATGACGAGGCTAAGAGATTCCAAGAGGCTATCACAATGGCATACCACAATATGCACCAAGTAGAAACCCGTATTGTACGTATTTTCAATACTTACGGACCTCGTATGCGTCTTGATGATGGTAGAGTGCTGCCTGCATTTATGAGCCAAGCCCTGCGTGGCGAAGACCTCACAGTTTTTGGAGATGGTTCACAAACAAGGTCTTTCTGCTATGTAGATGACTTGGTAGATGGTATTTACAGACTCTTGTTCAGCGACTATCATTTGCCAATGAACGTAGGGAATCCAAGTGAAATTTCGATGAATGATTTTGGCAAAGAAATTATTGCATTGACAGGCACAAAACAAAAATTGGTGTACCACCCACTACCACAAGACGACCCGAAACAACGCTGCCCAGATATTACGAAGGCAAAAGCTATTTTGGGTTGGGAGCCAAAAATAGACCGTAAAGAAGGTTTGAAAAGAACTTATGAATATTTTAAAAATAAGGTAAAATAGGTGCTAATGCACTCATTTGAAAGATGTCATCTTTTGAAAAGATGACATCTTTACGATTACTTTTTTAAGACTACCAAATAAAAAACACTCATTACTGTAATGAGTGTTTTTTATTTGCCCTATCACAGCATTGAAAAATTTAACACTAAATTATACTTCAATAAACTACTGTTTACCAATTATTTAAGTAATTTTATTAAATCTAACGAAGGAAAGACATACAAAAAAAACAGCCGTTTCGTGCATAAATAAAAGATTTTTTTAAATTTGTTTTTCATAAAGCATTTGTGATGAATACACCTTCCCATACAGAAGATTCGCCTCGCTATAGTGAAGGCGAAAAAAGTAAAATATTTAATGAAGAATTCATGCCACACATAACGGCAATGTATAATTTTGCCTATAAACTCGTGTTGGATGAAGATGACGCAAAGGATTTGGTACAAGATACTTATTTAAAGGCTTTTCGTTTTATCAACTCTTTCGAGAAAGGCACTAATGCAAAGGCTTGGCTTTTTAAAATACTCAAAAACAGTTTTATCAATGAGTTTCGCAAGAAAAGTAAGCAACCTGCCAAAGTGGATTACCAAGAGGTAGAGCAAACTTACAATTCGGACTCTGTGGACGAGGACTTTACCGTAGATTTACGTTCAGAAACGGTACAAGAACTTATTGGCGATGAAGTTACGAATGCCCTCAACTCTTTGAGTGTGGAGTTTCGGACTATCATTATCTTGTGCGACTTAGAGGGTTTTACGTATGAAGAAATGGCAAAAATTTTAGATATTCCCATAGGTACTGTCCGTTCAAGACTGCACCGAGCAAGGTTTATTTTACGCCAAAAACTCTTACTATACGCCAAAAACATGGGCTATGACACCTCCAAAACCGCAGAAGAAGGGGCAGAGGTAGAACTTTAGTTTTTTTTATAGAAGTTATTAAAATTTGTAGCATAGACTTTAGTCTGTGTATTTACTATTTACACAGACTAAAGTCTATGCTACAGAAAAAATACATTTTACAGTAAATCGAGATAAATTGAAAATGAAAAAGATAGCCGTTTTTACTTCTGGTGGCGATGCCCCCGGTATGAATGCCTGCATACGGGCTGTGGTTCGCAGTTCATTGTTTTATGGCTTACAAGTGTACGGAATTTACAAGGGTTATAATGGCATGATTGCTGGCGAAATCAAAGAGCTACATTCACAATCTGTAAGCAATATTATACAACGTGGCGGTACGATTTTGAAGTCTGCCCGCAGCGAAGAATTTAAAACCAAAGAAGGCAGAGCCAAAGCCTATGAAAACCTGAAGACACATGGCATAGAGGGTTTGGTGGCTATTGGTGGTAATGGTACGTTTACAGGGGCAGAGCTTTTTCATGCCGAATATGGTATTCCGATTGTAGGCGTACCGGGTACTATAGACAATGACCTCTACGGAACAGACTACACGCTGGGTTTTGATACGGCGGTAAACACTGCCTTAGAAGCTATAGACAAAATTCGTGATACGGCAGACTCCCACGACAGAGTGTTTTTTATAGAGGTAATGGGCAGAGATTCGGGCTATATTGCAATGGAGTGCGGTATTGGTGGCGGTGCGGAGATAGTCCTGATTCCTGAAAGAGATGACAGCATCGACAATGTGATTAGCACCTTGCGAGATGGTTTCAATAGGTCAAAAACTTCGTCTATTGTCATTGTGGCAGAGGGCGAAGAAATTGGCAATGCCAACAGCATAGCTCGTTTGGTCAAAAATAAATTGAAACAATTAGACATTCGGGTTACTACTTTGGGGCATATTCAGCGTGGCGGTGCGCCGTCTGGCTATGACCGTACACTGGGTAGCCGTTTGGGTTTGGCTGCCGTAGAAGGTTTGATGAAGGGCATGAGCAATGTGATGGCGGGCATGGTCAATAACCAACTTATCTACACACCTTTTGGCGATACCATTCGCAAGAAAAAACAAATTAATCAAGATTTGATGCGGTTGGTGCAGATTTTAAGTATTTAAACTTTGTAATTAGCTAATTGTCTGACACTTTTTAGGGTTGTGCTATGAATTGTTATATGTAGTGTTCCAAAATCCCTATAAAGATGTAATCTTTCTAAAAGATTGCATCTTTATAGAGTTTCTTCAACACAATCAACTTATTTCTTTGAAAAAAATTAGTTTTGCTATGAGTTTTTAAAGCACAATACTATAAAGTGTCAGACATTTTTTTTAGTTGTAACCAATGAAAGTAAAAAAAGAGTTGCAGCATAGATTAGACTAATTTCTCTCTAAATGCTAAAAGCAGGAAAAACAGTAACTTAACTTAGAAAACTTAATTTATGCCATGTGGCGTGAGCAGTGGGAAAAAACTGATAAAGAATAAAGCAGTGATATGTTATTTAACTATTATAAAAGAAGTCATTTTGCGAGAGGTAGCACCTTTCAAAAAAATGACTTCTTTGTACTTAAGCACTTTTTTTGAAAATAAATACTAAATTAGCCCTACTTATATAGGAAGCCAATGAAAAAAATCATCTTGTTAAGCTGTTTACTGTGGTATGTATGTCCACAATTTACCTTTGCACAAAACACCAACCCAGACATTCAAAACCTATTGTTGGGCAAACGGTGGGGGTTGCGGTACTTTATTGAGCAAACCAATAATTTATATGATACCCTGATTCGGGTGCATGACTGCCAAAACGAATTTATAGAAATTACTGCCAATGGTCGTTTTTTATCGACAGACCTCCTCAAAGAAGGTCGTTGGTCATTGAACGGAGATTTGTTGAAACTCCGCAAAAGTTCGGGCGGGAAATACAAAAATGTACGCATCAAATATTTGACAAAAGACAGTTTGGTATTGGTAGATGACGAAGTAGCCACAGATGTTTTCATAGAAACTTACAAACTTTGCGACCTTACAGACACCACATTCATAGACACTCGTGAAATCAAAGAAGTGCGTAAAAGTTGGGGCATGACTGTAGGCGGGCAGACTTTTCGCGGAACTTTTGTGGAAGTAGGGCTTGCCAATGCCAAATTTGAGTGGAACAAGGTCTTTTATGCTGCCCACGTTGCCGTAGAAGCTGCCCCATGGCAAAATAATTATGGTATTTCTGCTAATGTATGGTCAGAAGATATTGCGTTGTACGGTATGGGGATTGTAAGTTATACAGATTTTCAAGATGCTATTGTGGGTTTTCGTCCTATGTTGGGGCTTAGTGCCAACCGCCTACTCAACCAAACATGGACAGCCCATATTGCCTACAGCTATACTTTCTTTCTTGGTTTAAAGAAATTTGACAACATTAACCAACACGCCATTACGCTAAGAGCCTATATACCGTTTAGTAATAGTGTGAAAAAAGTACGCAGGATTATTAAACAAGGGGTAGATTATTAAAGTTTTGTAGCATAGACTTTAGTCCAATGCTATTAAGCTAAGAAAAGTATTTTAAGTGCCGTAGGCACGTAATATTTATAGTAATGCTATTTTCTTCTATCTCAAAGTGCCGTAGGCACGAAACTATGTCGTGCCTACGGCACTTTAAAAGGGAATTGAGGTTTGTTTTTTCTATAAATATGTCGTGCCTAACGGCACTAAAAAATAATTTCTTAGCTTAATAGCATTGGACTTTAGTCTGTGTAGTAATTACTTGATTAACAAAATATTATATACACAGACTAAAGTCTATGCTACAGGTTTTAATAGTATATATTTTTTGTCGTAATTAGTAATGTTTACAGATTTTGCAAACACGCAAAAAAAAATTATCTTTGCACCGTTTTTGTTTACCAAAACATCAACCAAACATCACAATTCGTTCATTAAGAGCATTTCATTTGTTTACTCAATAACAGGTTTATAGACGTGGATTTATTTGAAAGATTAGTGCAGAATAAAGGACCTTTGGGTCAGCACTCAGGCGTAGCACATGGCTATTTCGCATTCCCTAAATTGGAGGGAGAAATTGGACCTCACATGAAATTTAGAGGCAAAGACGTATTGAACTGGAGCTTAAACGACTATATCGGTTTGGCGAATCACCCAGAAGTACGTAAGGCAGACGCAGAAGGAGCAGCTAAATTCGGTTTGGCGTACCCAATGGGAGCAAGAATGATGTCTGGCAACTCTGATATGATAGAGGAATTTGAGAAGCAATTAGCCAACTTCGTAGGCAAAGAAGATGCAATGTTGATGAATTTTGGCTACCAAGGCATTATGTCTGTGATAGATGCTATTTTGAGTCGCCAAGATGCCGTAGTGTATGACTCTGAATGTCATGCGTGTATCATTGACGGTTTGAAAATGAACTTTGCAAAACGGTTTGTATTCCCACATAATAACATCGAGAATTGCGAAAAACAATTAGAAAGAGCTACCAAGTGGGTACAAAATACAGGCGGTTCTATTTTGGTAATTACCGAAGGCGTATTCGGTATGTTGGGCGACATGGGCAAATTGAAAGAAATTGTTGCCTTGAAAAAGAAATTTAACTTCCGTTTATTAGTAGATGACGCACATGGTTTTGGCACTATGGGCAAAACGGGTGCAGGTGTAGGCGAAGAACAAGGCGTACAAAATGAAATTGATTTGTACTTCTCTACTTTTGCTAAGTCTATGGCAAGTATTGGAGCTTTTGTGGCAGGACCGAAGGACGTTTTGATGTTCTTGCGTTACAACACAAGGTCACAAATTTTTGCGAAAACCCTACCTATGCCAATCGTGTATGGTAACATGAAAAGATTGGAATTGTTGCGTACCAAACCAGAATTGAAACAAAAATTGTGGACTATTACGCATGCCTTACAAAACGGCTTGAAGGAAAGAGGTTTTAAAATAGGTGTTTGTGAAACGCCTGTTACACCTGTATTCCTGAATGGTGGCGAAGTAGAAGCAGCAGGTATGATTGTAGATTTGAGAGAAAACTATGGCGTATTTACGTCTATCGTATTGTACCCTGTAGTTCCTAAAGGTATAATTTTGTTGCGTTTAATTCCTACAGCTTCGCACACTTTGGAAGATGTAGAACGTACTATCAAGGCTTTTGAGGCGGTATCAGACAAGTTGAAAAGTGGACACTACGCAGAACACGGTATGAAATATGCCATCAGCGTAATGCCAGCTACCACAAATGCGTAATTGCTGTAGTGTGGGCTTAGTATTGATAAAGATGACATCTTTTTGAAAGATGTCATCTTTATCAACACTTTTCTACGACTACCCATATTTTTCAATACAAAACCACGTTACCTAAAGACAAGTTTTCTGAAACCTACCTTGTTTTGTAAATTGCATAAACAGTTACCCCCACCACAAAAACGATTTCTACTACCAAAATCACAATATTGAATAGCATTTTTTGCCTCATTTTCTTCCTGTGTGTAGCCAATAAGTCGTCAAATTGGCGTTTAGAGGGCGAAAAATCGGGGCTTGTTTTTCTAAATATCACTTTTTTATCTTTCATCTATAGCATTCGTTGAAGTTAATTGATTAGGTTCATACATTCTTTTTGAGCTGTTCTTTGAGCCTTTCCAACAATCTATACACTCTCATTTTGGCGGTTGCCTCCTGAATCTCTAAGATAAAAGCTATTTCTTTAAAAGATTTTTCTTCATAAAACCGCAGCTGTAATAACAACAAATCATCTTGGTCTAAGTCAGACAATACTTTTGCCAATTCCGCTAAGGCTTCTTCATTCACGTTTTCGGGGCTTTCGTCTGCCAAACGATGGGCAAAAGTTTCTTCTAAACTAATCACAGGTATAGTTTGGCTTTTTCTGTAGTACAAATTCACTTCATTAGTAGCTATTTTGTAAAGCCATGCAGAAAACGGTACGCCTCTGTCTTGGAAGGTATGTAGTTTTTCTAAGGCTTTCAGAAAAGTTTGGGAAGTAATATCTTCTGCCACTTCAGCCTCGTTGGTACGCCTAAAGACAAAGTAAAAAATAGCTTGGGCGTATTTTTCATATAAATACTGGAAATGTTCGGGATTCCGTTTTGCACGTTCTACCCACGCCAATTCTTCTTGAATCAAGGCGGTATTGACTAAATCATACGCTGCCATGCCGTCTGCAAAATGTTGTTAGACAAAGGTACGGAGAGAAAAGATTGTTTGCAAAAGATTATTGGATTAGTATAATAGCTATGCGTACCTTTGTAGGAAATCTTATCTCAACTAAACGCACCAATTACAATGCCCGATTTTATTTACAAAGGAAAAGTCTATTACAACCCTGTGCAGTTGGTCATGGAACAAATAGGCGGTACATGGAAAGCCCCTATTTTGTGGCGTTTACGCAACAAAGTGATGCGTTACAGTGAATTACGACAAGACATTCCACATATTTCTGATAAAATGCTTACGACCCAACTGCGAGAATTAGAAGCAGACGGCTATATTCAAAGAAAAGTGTATGCGGTTGTACCACCCAAAACAGAGTATTCTCTTACGCAAGAAGGTGAAGAAATCATTGAACTTATTACGATTATTCGTAATTATGGCTTAAAAATGATAGAAAAGTACAAAGAAGAACAAAATAATTCATCTCACAAGCCTCCCCAATCTTAATCACATAGAAGACAATAATCATTTACTTACTTTCAAAAACATGAAAACTATCACAGCCGAAACCATCACTATTGGCGATGAAATCCTTTACGGACAAATCGTAGATACTAATTCCCATTTTTTCAGTGTAGCCTTAGACAAGGCAGGAGTAAAAGTTGTCCGAAGAACCTCCGTAGGCGACACCCGCAACGCCATTCTCAATGCCCTACACGCAGCCGAACAAACCGCAGACATTGTACTAATTACAGGCGGTTTGGGTCCCACAAAAGACGACATTACCAAAAAACTATTGGCGGAGTTTTTTGACTCTGAAATGTATTCAGATGAGGCAGTTTTGCAGCACGTTACAGACTTATTCACCTCACGAGGCAGAGCTATGAATGATTTGAATAAACTACAGGCTTGGTTGCCCAAAAAGTGTAAGGTCATTCACAATGCTGTAGGTACAGCCCCCGGTATGTGGTTTGAACGGAACGGAAAAGTATTTGTATCTATGCCCGGTGTGCCACACGAAACCGAAAAGATGTTCACAGAAATTATTTTGCCCAAACTCCGCCAAACCTTCCAACTACCCGAAATTGTCCATAGGTTTATCAAAGTTATCAACATTGCAGAGTCTGCCTTAGCCGAATTGATAGAACAATGGGAAGATGCACTGCCCGAACACATCAAATTGGCATATTTACCCTCAAAAGGGCAAATTCGTTTGCGTTTAACGGCTATGGGGGCTTCGGCAAGTGTTTTACACCAAGAAATTGACGAGCAAATAGAGAAAGTTAAACCATTGATAACCAAGTATGTATATGCCTACGGAGAAGATGAAATAGAACAAACCGTAGCTAAATTATTGTTGGCACAAGGGAAAACCATTGCTACTGCCGAAAGTTGTACGGGTGGTTTGGTGGCTCACAGCCTCACGACCATAGCAGGAGCAAGCAAATACTTTTTGGGTAGTGCCGTAGTGTATAGCAATGCTGCCAAAGCCGATATTTTGGGCGTAAACCCTGACACCATCGAGGAATTTGGGGCGGTAAGTGAAGAAACAGCCCGCCAAATGGCAAAGTTTGCCCGCCAAAAGTTCAAAACTACGATTGGTATAGCTACTACAGGCGTTGCGGGTCCTGACGGCGGCACGCCAGAAAAACCTGTAGGCACTGTTTGGATAGCCTACGCAGACGAGAACGGTGTAAGTGCTAAGAAATTGAGTTTGACCAAAGATAGAATTTTGAATATCAATATGACCAAAAATTTTATCTTGAATTATGTGAGGATTAAACTCTTGGGTGGAGATGCTGATGCGTTGGTAAGGTAAACTTTCATTAAATCAAAAATACTACATAAAAAAGTTGTTGTTCATAAAATAGACAGCAATCTATCTTATAAACAACAACATTTTTTATTCTTTTAAAAAATCAAACTATGAATTAGCTGCTGCTAATGCTGCTGCTTCTGCTGCCTCTGCTGCTTCTTTTGCTTTTTTCTGTGCTTCTTTCTCTCTACGGCGGAGTTTCGCTGCTGGGATACCGAACATCATTTTGAAACGGCGGCAGAAATAAGCTGTATCTTTGTAACCTACCATGATACCCACTTCTTTAATGCTTTCTTTAGAGTGTCTTAACAACTCTACGGCTTCCTCCATTCGTTGGTACTCGATATAGTCTTGTGGATTAATACCTGTAAGCATTTTGAAGTACTGACCGACATAATCTTCCGATACTTGTGCTTGTTTTGCCAATACTTTATTAGATAAATCTCCCGACAAGTTTTCTTTGATAAAGGAGAAGATTTTTATTAACCTTGGGTCTTTGAAGTAGGTACTATTGGTTACTAATTGCTCCACAAACATTTGATTTTTAATCAAATAGCGGATAATTTCGATAGAAATAAGGTCTGTATAATTCGTTATAGCTCTGCTTGTACCTGCTTCTGTTAGTTTAGATTCGGCTAAAATCTTGTAGATAAACTCGCCAATCACTAAGTTATCTTTTAAAACAAATGGGCTAATCTCCAAAGAAGAAAAGAAACTTACACTGTCAAATATTTTTGCGTCAAAGTACAACAAGAAGAAGCTATTGTTAGAGTCTTCTTTATGTTGTGCCATAAATTTGGCGTGTTTTACAAGAAACTCCTCGTTGTGCAATTCAGAGGCAATGTCGTCTAAGCCTGCATTGTAGGTTATCGTACCGCCAACGCCAGCAGGAACAAAAATGCTACTTCCTTCGCCTATTTCGATTTGTTCGTTTAATAATGCCTTACCTTTCTCAACGTAAACTAATAAATTGTTTTCGTCAAGTTGGTTTTTAACAGTAACAGGGTGTAAGATAGTAACGTTGTTAAGTCTTGAAAACTTAACAGCCAAGGATTCAATTATGCGACTGTAATCTTCCATGTGTATAAAAAAAGTAGTAGGTGAATGGATATATTAATAAAATTTCACAAATTTTAAGTCAATCTTAATCAATTACAAATTTAGGATACAATTTTACGCAAAAAAATTCAAAATCAAAACCTAAAATAAAATTTTTTCAAGATTATTTTCATTTTTATACAAGTTAATACTACTTCTTTTAGTTAAGTTGTTTAACTTTTGGCTCTAAATAGTTAAATTCATATTCTTTAGAGTCTTTACATTTAATATTTTTTAATAAAAAACAGCTTAAAGCCCTGAATATCAATGCAATTAGGTGCAAGTTAAAAAAGTACAATAAATAAAAAAAATATTTAATACTTTTTTGAACGTAAACTATCCAAGAGCCTATTTCTGCGACAATAAGGGTTAATCCTAAAATATACTATAAAATTAAAAAAAGTCAAGTAAAAACTTGACTTTTAGAAAAATATTTTGGTATGTTTTTCATTCTTGTTGTTGCAGATATTCATTTCAAGTGGGTACGATTAGTAATAGAAAGTACCTTCTTGACTTGCAATGGTTAGTTTTTTCTGTTCACTACCTTCCACATAGCCCACTATTTGTGCTGCCACTCCAAAGGAATTTGCAATTTGAATGATACCATCAGCATTTTTTTCAGCCGTATAAATTTCCATGCGATGCCCCATATTAAAGACTTGATACATCTCTTGCCATGCTGTTTGGCTTTCTGCCTGAATAATTTGAAACAATGGTGGTGTAGGGAATAAGTTGTTTTTGACTACGTGCAAATTCTCGATAAAATGCAACACCTTCGTTTGCCCTCCTCCCGAACAGTGTACCAACCCGTTGATTTCGCCCCTCATTTCATTAAAAATAGCCTTCATAATGGGTGCATAAGTACGAGTAGGCGACAAAACCAACTGCCCAACCGTAACGTCCAGCCCTTCTACTTTGTCTGTCAATTTTTTTGAGCCACTATACACCAAATTTTCAGGCACTTGGTTATCATAACTTTCGGGGTATTTTTGAGCCAGATATTTATGAAAAACGTCATGTCTTGCCGAAGTGAGTCCATTGCTGCCCATGCCTCCGTTGTACTGCGTTTCATAGTTACTTTGCCCAAAAGAAGCCAAACCTACAATCACATTTCCCGCCTTTATATTGGCATTGTCTATCACTTCACTGCGTTTGAACCGAGCCGTAACGGTACTATCTACAATCACTGTTCGCACTAAATCTCCTACGTCTGCCGTTTCGCCACCTGTGCTGTAAATGCCCAAGCCATGACTTCGCAACATTTCCAATACTTCCTCTGTACCATTAATTAAGGCAGCAATGACCTCACTTGGAATCAGTTTTTTATTACGCCCAATGGTAGAAGAAAGCAAAATGCCGTCTGTAACTCCCACACACAATAGGTCGTCTGTGTTCATGACTACGGCATCTTGGGCTATTCCCTTCCAAACACTCAAATCACCCGTTTCTTTCCAATACAAATAGGCTAATGATGACTTCGTGCCTGCCCCGTCTGCGTGCATGATATTGCAGTAATTGGAGTCATTGCCCAAAATATCGGGAATAATTTTACAAAAAGCCTTTGGGTACAAGCCTTTGTCTATGTTGCGAATGGCTTGGTGTACGTCTTCTTTGGTGGCAGATACGCCACGTTGCTTGTATCTTTCGTTAGACATGAGAATAGAGTTTTGCGACTGCAAAAGTTTGACTTTTTTTTGGTGTCTGCAATAAAATCTTTAGACATTATTAAGGCTTTTGCGAAGTTTTAGGCAATCAAGTTATTTTTATATAATAAGCCGACATTAACCTATAAAGTTCTGCGAGTCTTAAAAATCACTACTATAAATCTCTAAAATTTTTATAGCTTTTGTTAAATTTAAACAAAATAAAATATACTGTGTTTTGAATAATAGTTTTAATAAATTTTTACAATTTTGAACTAATCATTTAAAATCACAAGCAATGAATCATCATTTTTATCAATGGCTACGCAATTACTTTGGGTTTTCACAAACAGAAATCAAAGGTTTTTTCTATTTGTCCATACTTTTTGTTGGTTTGTTAGTAGGTGTTTTGTACCTAAAATTCGTTGTGCCTACGACCCACTATGGCGAAAGTGAAAAAGCAGCCGATAAAGCCTTATTGGTACAGTGGATAGATGAAATTAAGCAGGCACAAGCACAATTTGCAGCCCAACAAGCCCTTTACAAAGACTCTTTGCAAGAAGTTTATGAACAAAAATATGCCAAAAAAGACTATAAAAATGACGAGAAATCGGAAAACAGTAAACAAATAGTAAAAAAACTATTTGTTTTCAATCCCAACATTGTTACAGTAGAGGAAATGCAACAATTAGGTTTTCCTAAGTTTTTGGCACAACGCATAGACAATTATAGACAGAAAGGCGGAAAATTTAAGTTGAAGGCAGACTTGCAAAAAATTTACGGTATGCCCGCAGATTTATATGAACAGTTGTATAATTACATAGACCTTCCCGAAGAAAAAACGAAAGATACACCCAAAGAAGAAATTATTTTGACTAAAAACAACCTCCAAAAAGCCATAGACCTGAACCAAGCCGACACAACGGCTTTGATTAAATTGCGAGGCATTGGCAGTAAATTGGCAAATAGAATTGTAAGTTTTCGAGAAAAATTAGGCGGATTTTATGATTTTGAACAACTGAAAGAGGTATATGGTCTATCACCAGAAGCCATTGCCGAAATTCAGAGTAGATGCACCCTGCCCGATAAACCTACAGTCAAACAACTGAATATCAATACGTCTGATGAAATTGCCTTAAAAAATCACCCATATATAGGCTACAAGTTGGCAGGTTTGATAACGGCATACCGCAAACAGCACGGCAACTACAAAGAAATAGAAGATTTGCTAAAAATTAAGGTAATGACACAAGAACAGTTGGTAAAAATGAAACCGTATTTAAGTTTATAGATTTTTAATCTATTGATAATCAATTTTTTAGACCTATAAGGTTTTAGAAACCTTATAGGTTTAGCTACAGAATAAAAACTTTCAATTAATTTTGGGGGAGTTTTATTTATCAAACACCCAAACGTATGCCCTTAAATGCTGCTGATGTGCTTCGAGAACTAAAAAGCAAGCCACAATACAACGCCATCTATTTTCTACATGGCGAGGAGCCGTACTATATAGACAAAATAGCTGCTTTTATTGAAGAAAACGCCATTCCTCCTCACGAAAAGGGCTTTAACCAAAGCATTGTGTATGGTAAGGACGTAAGTATGAATGTCATTTTGGGAAGTGCCAAACGGTTTCCGATGATGGCACAAAGGCAGTTAGTAATGGTGAAAGAAGCACAAGACATTTCGGATTTTGGGCAAGACAAAGCCAAAGAAATGCTACAAGCCTATTTAGAAAAGCCCCTACCCTCTACGATTTTGGTTTTTGCCTATAAAAACAAAAAACTAAACGGCAATACAAAACTCTATAAAGATTTGGACAAAAAACAACTTTTGATAGAGGCTAAACCCTTGTATGACAACCAATTACCAAAGTGGATAACAGATGTAGTCAAAGAAAAAGGGCATAGTATTGGCGAAAAAGCAAGTGTATTGTTAGCGGAATATATCGGCAATGATTTGAACCGCATAAACAATGAGCTGGATAAAATGTTGATTAATTTCACGACCAAAACAGAAATAACAGAAGAACACATTGCAAAATATGTAGGTGTGAGCAAAGAGTACAACACATTTGAGTTACAAAAAGCATTAGGACTAAAAGATATTTTGAAGTCTAATAAAATTGTCAATTACTTTGAGGCAAATCCTAAAAACAACCCTTTGATACCCATTATAGCCTTGTTGTTTGGGTATTTTAGCAAATTGTTGTTGGTGCATCAGGCAAAAGATAAGTCAAAAGGTAATTTGGCTGCGGTCTTAAAAGTCAATCCGTTTTTTGTAGATGACTATTTGGTGGCTACTCGCAATTATCCTTTGGAAAAAATAATTAAGATTATTGGCTTTTTGAGAGAGGCAGACTTACGGTCTAAAGGGGTGGATAGCAATGCCGAAGATGGGCAAATTTTAAGAGAATTGGTATTTAAGATTTTGCATATATAATTTTACTATAGTGTGGGCTAAAGCCCACACTATAGTAAAAAATTGATTAGTCTTCTGCTGGAAAATCATATAAAGTTTTATCCAATTTCAGACGGTTGTTATTGAAATCATCTACAAATTTGGTGATAACCGCATCAGTTACTTCATCTACATTTAAGCAAATATCTAAGCCCACACCAAACTCTGCATCTGCATCTACTTTTGCAAACTCACTTACTTTGATAATTCCTTCTTCTTCTATCTCCGCCATGAGCAAATCCATGTAATCCAACTCGTCTTCTGTGGCATTTTCCATACCTTTTTCCTTGAATTTAGGATATTTTTTTACCATTTTAGCTTCGGCTGCTTCAAATAATGCCATTTCGTATTCCATACGCAAGGTGTACATAAAGGCATCATAGATGACTTCTTTCCCTTCGTGTTTGCCTACAAAATAGAAATAAGCCGACTCTGCATCTCTGTCCTCGTCTTCGGGAATATCCAATACAAAATTTTTACGAGTACGTTTCATCTCGTCTTTTATTTCGGCAATAGCCTCTGGGCTGAATCCTTCATTTTTCATGATAAGCCAGTATTTTGGGTGTTAAAATAAATAGTAAAAATGCTATTTGAATACAAGTAACGAAACTATTTCGTAAAAACTATTGTATTCCTTAATATTGCGACAAAGATACAAGTCTATTTTTTATTTTACTTAAACTAACTAATAAATATGGCAACTTCATTGATAGAAGGCGTATTTAACCATAAATGCCCGCACTGTAGAGAAGGTAATATGTATAAACACTCTGCCTTTAATGTCTTGCGTTATACCGAAATGCACACCGAATGCCCCGTTTGCAAGCAGCATTTAGAACCAGAACCCGGCTTTTACTATGGGGCTATGTTTGTGAGTTATGCCATTTCGGTAGCTATTATTATCACTACATTTTTTGCTACTTATTTTTTCCTCAAAAACCCACCTATTGAAACGTATTTGAGTATTATCATTCCAATTATTTTCTTGATGATGCCCCTCAATTTTCGTTACTCTCGTACACTGATGTTGTATTTGTTTGGCGGAATTAAGTATAGAGAGGATAAAACTGCGGGAAGTGTTGCAAAATAAAGGTAACTGTATATCCATAATTTATTGATTACCAAACCTATAAAGGTTAAAACTTTATAGGTTTGGGTAGCATTAGAACTACATAAAATTCTCTTTCAATGCCTCATAAACCCTATGAATAGGCAAACCGACTACATTAAAGTACGAACCGTCTATGCGTATAATCCCTGTCATACCTATCCACTCTTGTACGCCATAGCTACCCGCCTTGTCAAAAGGTTTGTACTGTGCTACATAATGGGCTATTTCCGCCTCGTCCAAGTCCCGAAAATATACGTCTGTGGTATCACTCAAAGCCACTTGTTTTTGCGTTGTAGTCAAACAAAAACCTGTTACTACTTGGTGTTTTGCCCCAGAAAGTAAGGTGAGCATCGCTATTGCCTCTGCTGCGTCTGCGGGTTTGTTCAAAATTTTGTTGCCACAAATCACCACCGTATCTGCCGTAATTAATAGTTCGTTAGGTTGCAATTCGGGTAAAAAAGCTGCTGCTTTGCGTTGTGCCAACATCACAGGCACTTCGGCAAGGGGCATAGCTGGCGAAAAACTCTCGTCTATGTCTTTCAAACGAATCTCAAAAGGTAGCCCCAAATCCTTTAACATACCTTGTCGGCGAGGAGATTGAGAAGCTAAAATTAGTTTATAGGGTAGTTGTAACATATAATAATTAGTTTTAAGAGAGCTAAACCTGTAGAACGGACTTTAGTCCGTTTAAGATACTTTCTTAAACGGACTAAAGTCCGTTCTACAGCAAATATATATTATTTTTTATACTGCCTTTGGTTTTTCATGCGTTGTAGCGTAAGCGGCTTGCCTTTAGGGTGCTTAATATTGTAGCTCAACGCCATTGTTTGCGTTTCATTAGCTGCCAAATTCATTTTCCATGTCAATAAACCGTTGTCATCTTTGTCTGCCTTCGCAATATTCAAGACTTCTACCTCAATTTCACTATTATACCAATTATAGATTAAGATACAGTCCAAAGATGTCATCTTTTTACGAGTGTAGCAACTTGCAATTTTGCTGTTTTTACAAAAGATGACATCTTTACACATTGAACTATCTACTAATTATAATTGGTATTACCCAACACAGGCACTTAGTCTTTTAGGTGCAGTTGTACGGGCAAGGCACTTGTGTTGTGTATCGTAATTCCGTACTCAAAAGTTTCGGTAACGGTGCTGCTCATAAACTTCTTGCTACTTAGGTATTTAACTGCCTAAAAGAAAAGATGTGTACATACAACAGGTATCCGCATAAGCAACTTCCATATAATGCCGTTTTGCTTACTTTTTAGGCAATAGTAGGTATATTTTCAATTGGTGTTACTATTTTTTCTTGGTCATACGTAGCCCTTGCAGATAAAACTCAACTGGTTGCCTTTGGCTACTTTCAACACTCGGCTGCTGATACTGCCTTTGCTCTTGGCTAAGGCTACCCAACTATAGCTGCTTATAGTTATCTGATGTAAAGCAGAAAAAAAGCAACTTATTTTCAGTAACTTACGTAAAACAAAGAAAAAAGTAGCACACTTGCTTTTTTTGAAAAAAAACCTATTTTTGTTTTACTTTTTAATCACCTAAAACCTTCAAAAAAGATTTGATAGAAAAAATAATCACCTTAGAGAATATCTCCTTAGTGGATTTCTTAGGTGCAGAAAACCGCAACCTGAAAGCCATAGCACAGGCTTTTCCTGAAAGTAAAATCATTTCGCGGGGGAATGAATTACGTATTAAGGGCAACACCGCAGAAATCGTACAAATTAATGACATTATCAACAGTTTGCTCGAACACTATAACAAGTATGGGCGGGTAAATGCTGAAGATGTGAGTACCTATTTGCGACAAGACAGCATAGACACCGTTTTTAAGGTAGATAATATGCAAGAAGACATTATCTTGTATGGAGCAAATGGGCAACCAATTAAACCTCGTACTACCAACCAAAAACATTTGGTAGAAACGGTGTTCAAAAATGATTTGGTGTTTGCTGTAGGTCCTGCGGGAACAGGCAAAACGTATGTGGCGGTGGCGTTGGCGGTGAGAGCCTTGAAAAACAAACAGGTCAAAAAGATTATTGTTACAAGACCTGCCGTAGAAGCTGGCGAAAATTTGGGCTTCTTACCCGGAGATTTAAAAGAAAAAATTGACCCATATTTGCGACCTATTTATGACGCATTGGAGGAAATGGTGAACTTAGAGAAACTCAAGTTTTACCAAGAACGAAATATCATTGAAATTGCTCCGATTGCGTTTATGCGTGGACGAACTTTGCATAATGCCTTTGTGATTGTAGATGAAGCCCAAAACACGACCTCTATGCAGATGAAAATGCTTTTGACTCGTTTAGGCACCAACTCTAAAATGATTATCACAGGGGACACAACGCAAGTGGACTTGCCCAAAAACCAAAAATCTGGCTTGGTAGAAGCCTTGTCTTTACTCAAAGGTGTAGAAGGCATTGGCGTATTAGAATTAGAAGCCAAAGACGTGGTAAGACACCGTTTAGTGAAGAAAATTATTGAGGCGTATGACAAGCAGCCCAAAAATCAACAATAAATATATGGATACGTTGCCAATAGTCATAGACTTTGGTCAGCGTATCCATATAAGTTAATTGATATTTTAAACTGAAAAACTAAACAAGAAATGGATAAAAAGTTATTAGGTTCTCAAACAGCCAAAGGAGGTTTTGCTAATGAACATGCTATTGTTGCCAAATTTAATGAATGGAAAAGTGATAATGATGCACAAAATTGGTTGCAAATTATGGATTATGAACTCAGCCAACTTGATACGGTAACAGCTATCCAAATTCCTAGCAAAATCAAAAAAACTGATGCAAAAAGATACGGTGTAACAGAAATAGAATATGAAAAGTTTGTAAAATTTAAGAAAGCTGATGTTCAAATAAAACTAATTATTCAAATTGGCGAAATAGTGAAAATAGAAAATTTATCTCTCAAAAAAGCAAATTCAAATGCAGATTTTAACCAAATAGACAAGAGAACAGTTAGTAATTATCAAGAAATGTGGGGCTTTGATAACGAAGTGGCTTTGTGGCTTAAACTATTTTCAGGAGAACTATTAGTAGAAAACTATCCCAATTTGCTACAAAACCAAATTTTGAGAGAAACTAACAGAATTTTTATTGATGAAATGCCTAAAAAT
Source organism: Cytophagales bacterium (assembly GCA_947457925.1). Lineage (GTDB taxonomy): Bacteria > Bacteroidota > Bacteroidia > Cytophagales > Thermoflexibacteraceae > JAAFKA01. Next base: position 30,142 of record CANGYA010000004.1, read on the forward strand.
ATTCAAGATAAAATAATCAATTTCTTTGATAAAAATCGTATCATTGTATTGGGAGATACCTTACGTGGAAGAGGTGGGTTGGCAGCAGATTGGGTTTTAGTAACCAAACAAAATACAGATGATACAACCACTTGGATTTTAAAAGACATTAATACTGTACTTAATTTTTACGGAAGTGGGGAAGTAAAAATATCGCCAAAAGGTAGTTTAACCGTTGGTAAGATTTTTATGCAACGTAAGGGCGGCACACCTGACCCAACCAAATTACAATTCAAATTTAAACCTTGTGATTTATTTGACTTAGATTTATGATAGAACTCAATAAAATATATAATGAAAACTGCTTAGAAACTATGTCGAAAATGCCTTCTAATTTTGTAGATATGGTTTTGACAAGTCCACCTTATGACGATTTACGAAACTATGAAGGCTACCAATTTGATTTTCAGCCGATTGCAAAAGAATTGTTTAGAATAGTGAAAGACAATGGTATTGTAATTTGGGTAGTTGGAGATAAAACCGAAAACGGAACAGAAACAGGCACAAGTTTCAAACAAGCATTGTATTTTAAAGAAATTGGCTTTAATTTACACGATACAATGCTATATTACAAAAATAATCCTATGCCCACCACAGGAAAACGATACCACCAACATTTTGAATATATGTTTGCTTTCTCCAAAGGAAGCCCTAAAACCTTTAATCCCTTAACGGAAAGCACAAAATATAGAGGCTTGGCTAATATGAAAAATAGAGGAAAAAACGGGAGTTTGGAATATGAGAAAGTTGCAAGAACCACAGAAAAAAAAATAGGAAATGTATTTTTTTATTCTATTGGTGGAGGAATTTCTACCAAAGATAAAATTGCTTATCAACACCCCGCCATTTTTCCTGAACAGTTAGCCTACGACCAAATCTATACGTGGACAAATGAAAAGGAGTTAGTATATGACCCATTCATGGGCAGTGGTACTACAGCAAAAATAGCCCAAGAAATGAGTAGAAAGTGGTTAGGTTCTGAAATTTCAAAAGAGTATGTAAAAATAGCAGAAGAAAGGCTTAAATTATTGATTAACAGTAAATCTTTTTATCAATAACTTAGCAGAACAGAAAATAAACATCAGCTAAGATAGGCTTTGCAAACGTGGAGCAAAGATGCTGAAGATTAAATAATTGAATATTAAGTAACTAAAAATATTATTATTTTACTTTATTAGTTTAATAGTATTAAACTTTAGTCCGTTTTTGTGTGTTTTACATCAAAAAATTTGTTCTTATATGGAAAAATTCTCATTTTCATTGCTAAAAACGGACTAAAGTCCGTTCTACAGTTACTACGCAACTATCGTTACTTATTCAATGAAAATTTCTATTATCGTAGCAGCTCGCAATGAAGAACAGCATATTTTGGCGTGTTTGCAGTCCTTAGCAGCCTTAGAGTACGGTACACACACAATAGAAATACTCATAGGCGATGACCAATCTACTGATGCCACAGCCGAAATAGTCCGAAATTTCATCAAAAACTATCCAAAATTTCGCCTTATTACCATTCTCCCCTCCCCTACTCTACAAGGAAAAACCAATGCCTTAGCACAACTTTGCCAAAAAGCCACAGGCGAATGGTTTATCTTTACAGATGCAGATATGATTTTACCTAAGTTTTGGTTATTAAAAATAGTAGAAAAAATTACGCCTTCCACAGGTGTCATAGTGGGCTGTACTGTCCCCTACCCTACTAACTGGTGGGCTGCACTACAAACTTTGGATTGGGCTTTGTACTTGGGTGTTATTCATGCTTTGTCTTTGCTGCACATTCCTATTACGGGTATGGGCAATAACATGGCAGTAGCCCAAAAAGCCTACAGACAAGTAGGTGGCTATGAACAACTGCCTTTTTCTTTAACAGAAGACTACCGTTTATTCAAAGCTATTACCTCACAAGGCTTTGATTTTCAGCAACTTTATGACAGAAATGTATTAGGTATGACACAAGCTGTACCCACTTGGAAAGAACTATTGGAACAAAGAAAAAGATGGTTAGCAGAGTTTCAAGAATTTCCTTTGGGTATCAAATTGGGTATTTTGGGGCAAGGATTTTTTGTATTTTTGTTGCTATTTTTAGCATGGCTAAATCCTTTGTGGGCTGGTGGCGTATGGGCAGCAAGGTGTTTAGTAAGTAGTTTTTTATTAGGTATTTATTTGTATAAATTAAACTTATTAAAATATATTTTATACTTTATTTTTTACGAGCTATTTAGTTTGGTTTTTTATACCCATCTTGTAGTATTGCTTTTGCTACCCAAAAAATATAGTTGGAAAGGGCGGAGTTTTGTATAGTCTGTAGTGTGGGCTTTAGTCTACACTACAGACTATACAAAACAGCTACGTTATTTACCAAATCCAGCATGAAGTAATTTGAGTCCACCCACATCTTTATCTGTTAATAAAGGTAAGGCTCTTGTAATTTTCTCCATTTCCCAATCCCACCATTTTAGTTCTAATAAAGTAGCTATTTCATCGTCAGAAAACCTCTTTTTAATTTCTTTGGCGGGGTTTCCGCCTACAATCGTGTAGGGTGGCACATCTTTGGTTACGGTGGAATTGGTGGCTATGATAGCCCCATCTCCTATCTTTACGCCTGCCATAATGGTGGCGTTGTAACCTATCCAAACGTCATTACCTATCACAATGTTGCCTTTGTGGGGGTAGGTTTTGTTGTCCATTGCCCCTGCCCAGTCTTCGCCAAAAATAGCAAAAGGATAAGTAGAAACGGCATCTACCAAATGATTTGCTCCATTCATAATAAATTTTACGTCTGAGGCTATCATACAAAATTTACCAATAATGAGTTTGTCGCTAATAAAGTCAAAGTGATACTTTACATTTTTCTCAAAATTGTAAACGTCCTCAAAATCATCATAATACGTATAGTCGCCTACAATAATATTGGGGTTTTTGATAATATTTTTCAAAAAACAAAGCCGTTGGTAGTGAGGCAACGGAAAAATTTGGTCTTTGTCAGATATTTTGGACATAAGGATAAAGGAGATTTTTAAAACTTATTTTCTGTATTTTACGCCAGATAAGTAACAAGACAAAATTAAAGTACATTCGCCTTTAGTGTCGTGCCTTAAAATGTTATAGTAAATTTATAGAAACTTATCCGACACCTTTTAGTGTCGTGCTTTAACACTTATAGCAAAACTAATTTTTTTCAAAGAAAAAAGTTAATTGTGTTCAAGAAGTTCTATAAAGATGTAATCTTTTCAAAAGATTACATCTTTATAGAACTTCTTGAACACTAAGTATAACAATTTACAGCACGACACTACAGGCGAATACATTGACTATCAATTTATTCGCCTAAAGGCGAATATACTTTAATAATTTCCACTTACTTAAGTATATTTGCAAAGCAAAATTGATAACTAAAAATTACTAAACATTTAAACAAGTGGAAAAATCTCGCAAAGTAAAAGTTGGTTTGGTGCAAATGTCTTGTACCAAAGACAAAGCTGCCAACATAGACAAAGCCTTAGCCAAAACCAGAGAAGCTGCGGCGAAGGGTGCAGAAATTGTATGTTTACAAGAATTGTTTTCTTCTTTATATTTTTGTGATGTAGAAGACTATGAAAACTTCAAATTAGCAGAACCCATACCCGGTGATACTACTTTTAAATTTCAAGCCTTAGCCAAAGAGTTGGGTGTAGTGATTATCTGTTCTTTGTTCGAGAAAAGAGCCGAAGGATTATACCATAACACAACGGCTGTAATAGACGCAGACGGTAGTTATTTGGGCAAATACCGTAAAAATCATATTCCTGATGACCCCGGTTACTACGAAAAATTTTATTTTACTCCCGGCGATACAGGCTACCAAGTATTCAAAACTAAATTCGGTACGATTGGCGTGTTAATCTGTTGGGACCAGTGGTATCCAGAAGGAGCAAGAATTACGAGTTTGATGGGGGCAGAAATGTTGTTTTTCCCTACGGCTATAGGCTGGGCAAACCACCAAACTGCCGAAGTAAACCAAGACCAATACAACGCATGGCAAATTGTACAACGCAGCCACGCCGTAGCCAATGGCGTACCTGTGATTAGCGTAAACCGCACAGGCGTAGAAGGTGATATGATATTTTGGGGTGGCTCTTTCGTAACCAATGCACAAGGCAAATTGTTGTACCAAGCCTCACATGACAAAGAGGAGGTGCATGTGGCAGAAATAGACAAAGAACAGTCTGATTATTACCGTACCCACTGGCCTTTCCTAAGAGATAGACGCATAGAAACTTATGAACCTATTTTGAAAAGGTTTATTGATTAGTATAAATGAATGAATAGTGAACTTGGGTAGCTGTTTTGATAGACGAGTTCACTATTTAATTTTGGTAGTGCCACACAAGTAATGCTATATAGGCAAAAAAGGTGTAATCTTTTGAAGGGTGCGACCTCTCGCAAGATTACACCTTTAGCATTACATCTTTAAGACCACCTTAATTTTAAGTCAAAAATTCCCTTAAAAAAATATAATCTTTATTTAAGCCTATAAACCCCAGTCCTATCAAGCTTAAACCCCCTATTGTTTAGGCGTATTAGCCGTTTCCGTAGTAGTTGGGGGGGCAGTAGATAAGTACTGCGTCAAAGCCACAGATTGTTTGTTTTCTGTTCCTTTGGTGGTTTTCTTAGGCGTTTTGCTGTCTTTGGGTTCTTCCACTACCTTTTTCTTCTTAGCATTAACCATAAAGTTTTTGTTCATTATCTCCTCTTCCAAAGCCTTGCGTTTAGGGTCTTCATGGTTAATTTTGCCTTTCAAATATTTCTCTATCATCAAACTTGCAATAGGAGCAGCCCAAGTGCCACCAAAGCCCGAATTTTCTACATATACCGCAATAGCTATTTTAGGATTATTTTTAGGAGCAAAGGCAATAAAAACAGAGTGGTCTTCGCCATGTGGGTTTTGGGCTGTACCTGTTTTGCCACAAATCGGAATATCTTTGATGAAAGCCCTGCGTGCCGTACCTGCACTCACTACTTTTTCCATAGCATCTACCACCGTATTGAAATGTGCTTTGTGAATAGGTACTTCGTGTTTTACTTTAAATTTGGGGTCAAGTTCCATACGGTCTTTGCCTTTTCCTCTAATGATGTGTGGTGTATAAAAATAACCACGATTTGCCATAATAGCAGCTACATTTGCCATTTGCAAAGGCACAACGCCCATTTCACCTTGCCCAATACTTAAAGAATAAATATTACCAAAACGCCATTTTTTATTTTTAAATCTTTTGTCATAATAGGCTACCGAAGGAATATTTCCGCCTTTTTCATTGTGCAAATCCGTTCCCATTTTCTCACCCAAACCAAAACTTAGCATATATTTATGCCATTTTGCCAAACCTATGCGGGTATCTTCCGAATTATTGTCAAATTCTCCACGTCTAATAATACGATTAAAAACTTTGTAGTAAAACGGATTACAAGAGTGTTGAATAGAACCTTTTACATCTAAGGGAGATTTATGTGAGTGGCATTTTACCACATCTTGCACACAAGGAATATGTGTCTGCGTTGAGTCTATTACCCCTTCTTGCAAACCAATTAGACATTGCACCAACTTAATAATAGACCCCGGTGGGTACAAAGCCATAATAGGACGGTTAAACAAGGGTTTGTATTCATTTTCAACCAATTCCATGTAATGTTGCGAAACTTCTTTTCCGTTACCCGTCAAAAGGTTAGGGTTGTAAGAAGGGGCAGAAATAAGGCTTAAAATTTCGCCTGTGGCAGGTTCTATAGCCACCACACTACCAATTTTATTTTGCATCAGTTGTTCGCCATACCTCTGCAATTCTAAATCTACAGACGAGAACATTTCGTCCCCTACCAAGGGCAAAGTGTCATATTTTCCATTTTGAAAAGACCCTTTTACAATACGGTTTACGTCAACCATGACATAACGAGTACCACGTCTGCCCCGCAAATCTTCTTCATAGGTGGCTTCTATGCCTGTACGTCCTATTAAATCTCCTTGTTGGTAGTAGTTAGACGTATCTTTTTCCAAAAACTTTTTATCTACTTCTTTTACATAGCCCAACGCATTTGCCATGCTGTTATACTGATAATCACGTACACTCCGAGATTCTGCATACAAACCCTGATAACTGTTCAATTTGTCTTGAATCGTAGCAAATTGTTCTGGTAAAATATGTTTGATAAACAGAGACGGTTTTACCCAAGAATAAGCTCTGGCTGTTTGATATTTTTCTATGAGTTCTTCTTTGGTAATATTAAAATCTTTACAAAATTGTATGGTATCTTTTACTTTAAATTCTTTGGGGACAATTACTAAGTCAAATACAGGAATATTTGCGACAATCAACTGCCCTTTTCTGTCATAAATCATGCCTCGTAAGGGGTGTTCTACTTGACGTAGCACCGTATTACTTTGAGCCAACAGTTTGTACTCTGTACTCATGACTTGTATCGTAAATAGCTTTGCCATATACACCAACGCCACCAAGACAATAACAAACTGTATAATATATCTGCGGTTGTTTAACACAAGAGCCTACTGTAAAATTGTAAGAAAAAAATGTAATAAGTAAGTGGAGGTTATTAAAGTACATTTGCTTTTAGCCAAATAGCTTGATAGTCAATTTATTCGCCTAAAGGCGAATATACTTTTATTTTGTCTTAATTACTTAGATAGATTAAGAGGTAAGCATTTTTGACAAAAAAATAGTATTTGCCTTATTTGAAACTTCGCAACACGCCAACAATTCCGCCCCACCTCACTAATGAATACGAAAAATCATGCAATTTTGCCATTTTTTTAAAGGAAAAACAAAGAATATTTTACTTTTAACAGTGAAATAATATTTCTTGCAAAAAAGAAAATATTTTTGGGTAAAAACTATTGATAATCAATTATTTAGCAAAAGTAACTACTTTTGTATAGTTCTCTTAATTTTATGCAAACTAAGAATTTTCAAACCACTACCGCCAATATTCCTACCTATTGGATTTGGATAGTGATAGGCATTACATTTTTGGCGTTTTCATCGGCTATCGGCAATGACTTTGTGAATTGGGACGATGAAACCTACCTAATCAATAACACTTATATTCGAGATTTGTCTTGGAATGGTATCAAAAAATTATTTACAGAGCCTATTGGAGAGTACAGTGTCTATCGTCCTCTTACGTATGTGAGCTACATGATAGAATATGCGTTGTGGGAACTCAACCCCAAAGGCTACCATTTTGTAAGTGTTTTATTGCACCTTATTAATACCTATTTGGTGTATCAACTCATTCTTAGACTTACTTCACAGGCTTTGTTGGCTCTCTTTGTGGCTTTGTTTTTCGGGATTCACCCTATGCGTGTAGAGTCTGTGGCTTGGATTTTGGCAAGAGTCGACCCTTTGTATGGTTGCTTTTTCTTGTTAGGTTGCCTCCAATATTTGAAATATATAGAAAAAAATAATTGGGTAAATCTGGTATTTACTTTTATGTTTTTCTTAGGGGCTATTTTTTCAAAACCTGCTGCCGTTGTATTTCCTGTGGTCTTGTGTGCCATAGACTTTTATTACCGCAGAGGTTTTACGGTAAAAGTAATGGTTGAAAAAATACCGTTTTTTTTGGCAAGTATTGCATTCGGTTTATACACTATGAAAGTACAAAAAGAAGCCATTAGTGATTTATCTACTGCTTTTACGCTATTAGACAGGTTTTTTATCTCGTCTTATGCCGTTGCTTATTACATCATCAGTTTGTTTCTGCCTTTTAATCTTAATTTAACAAATCCTCTGCCTGCCAAAGTGAATAACTTATTACCAATGACTTACTATATAGCTCCTGTGTTTTTGGCAGCTTGTATGGGGGCTGTTTTTTACTTCAAACAACACAGACATTTCTTATTATTTGCTTTTGCTTTGTTTCTTATCAATGTGGGCTTGGTCATACAAATTATTCCCTATGGGCAAGCCGTAGTAGCAGACCGTTATAGTTATTTGGCTCATATAGCTTTGTTTTTGGCAGTGGGCTATGTACTACAAACTTTGCTTACTACCAAAAAAGAATGGAAACCTTCTATTCAAATAGGGGTAGTTGTGTTTGCACTTTTTTGTACTTTTCAAACATTTACACAAAACAAAGTCTGGGCGAATAGTGCTACTTTTTGGACATACAGATTGACTAATGATAGAGAAGATTATTTTGCGTATTTTGGGCGTGGCAATTATCATTATTCACAAAACAACATAGAGGCAGCCTTAACAGATTTTCAAAAAGCAGCCTCTTTTAACCGTCCTAACGGAGCTTTGTATAATAATTTGGGCTTTTGCTACTACCTCAAAGGAGATTACAGCAATGCTTTGCAGTGGTTTGTGCGGGCTACGCAACACACACCACAAGACGCAGAGGCACATAACAACAAGGGCAATGCCTTATATATGCTAAAAGATTTTAATGCAGCCATACAAGCCTATAACACCACTTTACAACTCAACCCTAATCACTTGGCAGCTATGGAATTTCGGGGTTTATCTTACCTGAATTTGCAACAAAAAGAACAGGCTTGTAAGGACTTACAGACAGCAGCCCAATTAGGCAATGCGGAAGCGGGGCAGTATTGGCAGCAGTATTGTAAATAAATGTTTGTGGTTTTTATTATGTCTAAAACTCCTTGCTGTGTTTAGAAGATTTGGTAGTTTGTTGAAACTAATAATTAGCATTTTCATTATCTTTGTTAAAACTAAAATATCATACAACTATGCAAATTTCAACTTTTAAAGAATGGACACTAACCAAGTTAGAGAATACATTTGGTATCCAACAAATTTATGACAGAAACTATGGTTTGTTAAAAAAATGGCAAGATTTATCTAAAACAATGCCTATTTCTGATTTTGAAAGAGAAACTTTACTCAATTTGCAAGAGCCTTTGGAATGGGGAGGTAGAGGTTGGAATGAATATGAATTGGAAAATAAGTTTATTAGCCCTGTGATTATGGCTGTAAAATTTGACGACAAAATTATTGGCTATTTTTTAGAAAGACCTTTAAAAGGAATTGTCGGAGATTATGAACTATCGGGTATTGTTGATGGAATGATAGCCAAAGGCGTAAGAGACCCTAATAAACCGTTTTTTTGTATGCACGAATATAAACGCAGTGTAGATAATGACGGACAACCCGATGCCCAAGCATTGGCTGCAATGTTGGTAATACAGGCAGAAGAAAATGGCAGAAAACCTGTTTATGGTTTGTATATTGTGGGTTTAAATTGGAATTTTATGGTGTTGAACGGTAATGAATATTGTATTAGTAAAAGTTTTAATGCAGAAGATGAAGAAATTTTTGATATTTTCAGAATGTTAAAGGCTTTGAAACATATTATTAAAACGGAGTTGATATAGCTTTTTTACTTATCTTTACCAAACCAAAACGCCATACAACTATGCAAATTTCAACTTTTAAAGAATGGACACTAACCAAGTTAGAAAATACATTTGGAATACAGCAAATATTGGATAGGGATTATGGCTTGTTAAAAAAATGGCAAGATTTATCTCAAACAATCTCTATATCTGATTTTGAAAAACAGACCTTGCTCAATTTACAACGACCTTTGGAATGGGGAGGTAGAGGTTGGAATGAATATGAATTGGAAAATAAATTTATTAGTCCTGTTTTTATGGCGGCACAGTTTGATGATAAAACGATTGGCTATTTTTTAGAAAGACCTTTAAAAGGAATCGTTGGAGATTATGAATTGTCGGGCATTGTTGATGGTATGATAGCCAAAGGTTTTCGTGACCCTTATAAGCCTTTTTTCTGTATGCACGAATATAAGCGTAGTGTAGATAACGACGGACAACCCGATGCTCAAGCTCTTGCTGCAATGTTGGTAGTGCAGGCAGAAGAAAATGGTAGAAAACCTGTTTATGGTTTGTATATCGTGGGTTTAAATTGGAATTTTATGGTCTTGCATGGTAATGAATATTGTATTAGCCAAAGTTACAACGCAGAAAAAGAAGAAATTTTCGATATTTTCAGAATGTTAAAGGCTTTGAAACATATTATCAAAACAGAATTGATGTAAATTTTTCGTAACTGCTTAGAAAGCTGTTATGTATTCGCCTTTAGGTGAATCAATAGGTATAGGCGAATAGCTAATTGTTAGCTAAACAATTATGAATAAAATATATTTGCTGGAAAACAAAAGCCTATATGGTTGTACTTCCCCCGAAATATTACTTAGATTATTTTGAGTTTTTGCTCCGTTTTGTGCAGCAACAGTACGGCAATTTATTGACCGAAGCCGAAAATCAATGGCTACAAACTTACTACCTACTACCCGAAGATGCTCGTTGTGCTTTTGTGCGAATGACCAACCGCAGGGGCTGTTTGTTTAGGTACTCAAAATTTTCTTATGCAGAAATAGAAAATATACCTATGTCCTTCCAACTACTTGTGCAACAAGGTTTTGCACAATGGCTGGCAGTAGCACATGAAGAACTGTATGCAGATATTTTAGAACTGTTTAATAAAGAAGAATTGTTGGGTTTGCTGGCTAAAATAGTAACCTCACCCCCAACCCCTCTCCAAATAGAGAGGGGAGATTTTGCATCAAGTTTGACCTTTAAAGGTCAAAAAAGCTCCTCTCCAAATGCAGAGAGGGTGGGGGTGAAGTCTTTACTCTCGATATTAAAAAAAGAAAAAATCAAAGAAATTCACTTATTTATTCAAAAAAATATCCCTTTTGCTGTATTTTTTGAGAGTATTTCCGAAAAAATTATTTACCAAAACCATGAAAAATTAATAGCATTTTTCCGTTTTCTATTCTTTGGCAATCAATACCAAGACATGACAGAGTTTGTGGTGAGAGATATAGGGGTAAGTAGATTTGAACAATTTGATAGCACAAAATTTGTCCCTTTATTTACACAAAGAGCCGAAGCCGAAGAAAAATGGGAGGTAATAGAAGCCTTGCGACTGTTTTATGAAATGAAAGGCGATGAAATTAGTCCTTTACAAGTATATGATTATTTTTATGCTTGGTTATTAAAAAATACGCCTAAATTCCAGACAAGTGCCGTTACACATAGTCGTTTGGTTTTAAAATTGGGTGAATGGTTAGAGAAAAATAAATTGGCAGAGGAAGCAGCCGAAATTTACAGTTTTACGACACAAAGCCCTGCCCCCGAAAAACGCATACGTTTGCTACACAAAACAGGACAAACCGCCAAAGCCTTAGCCTTGTGCGAGCAACTCTTAGCCAATCCACAAAATGCAGATGAATTATTGTTTGCTCAAGATTTTTTGGCAAAACAAAGCACTAAACGAAGTATTCGCACCGTTACGCAGCACCTCAAAGAGGCGGAGCAGATTACTATTTCCAAAGATTTTAAGTACAAAATAGAGTTAGGTACTATAGACTATTTCCAACAACAAGGCTGGAATGGCATTTATGTAGAAAACTATGTGTGGCGGTGTCTGTTTGGTTTGGTGTTTTGGGACATTGTTTTTGATGTGAACATTCACCACCCTTTGCAACGCCGACCCTCTGATTTTTATTCACCGCAGTTTTTTGAGAACCGCCAAACCAAATTTGAACAACGCCTACAAAGTCTGGATAGTTTTGAGGCTTTACAACAGTTATTGGCACAACGATACGAGGAAAAATGGGGGATAGACAACCCGTTACTACAATGGCACGAGGCAATGTTGCCTTTATGTTATTTGGTGGCAAGTTTAGTTCCTCTGCAAAGCCTGAAACAAGTGTGGCTAGAAATGGCGAAAAACCTACAAGTAGGCACAAAGGGTTTTCCCGATATTTTGATTTGGCAAGAAAAAGAAAAAAAGTATGCCTTTATTGAAGTAAAATCTATGACCGATAATTTGTCTGCCCAACAGTTATATTGGTTGCGTTTTTTTGAGCAAGTGGGGGTGCAGGCGAAGGTTTTGAGGGTGGATTTTCAGTAGTTGGTAAACACCTATTAATTTGCAATAAGGTATTAAAATGCCAAAACTACTAAAATTTATTATAAACGGTTAAAGTTTTGTATATTTATGATATAATATAAAAAATAAAAAAATATGCTTGGTAACTTAGATAATGAAGTAATTTTTAAAAAAGCCTTTACAGACAAAACTGTATTTAAGGCTTTTGTGCGTGATATTTTAGGCATTGAAGTAGAAGTAGAAAAAATAGAAACTGAAAAGAAATTTGAGCCTAAAATTGGTTACGTTGATTTTGACAGCGTCGGCTGCCGATTAGACATTTTCGCTGAAACAGTAGATAAACGTATTTGTATCGAGATTCAACGTATTGAATATGACCACCATTTTGATAGGTTTCTACACTATTTTTTGATGTTGATTGCAGAGCAGCAAAAAAATAGTAAAGAATATGGTATAGACAGAACTGTTTATGTGATTGTTGTTTTGACAGCACCTTATAAAATTAGTGAAAAAAATGGTAAGCCTATTTTGGACGAGGTTTTGTTATTAAACCTAAACCCACAGACCTTACAAGGCGAAATCAGAGAATTATATGGACATCAATTTGTTTGTCTGAACCCCAATCACCCCAACAGCGAAACGCCAAAACAGATAAGGGACTGGTTAGATTTAATTTACCAATCTATTCATAGCCCCGAAAGACCTGTATTGAATATGCAAAATGAAGGCATCAGAAAGGCAATGGAATTGATAAGTTTTGAAAATTTGACACCCGAAGAAAGAAAAAATGCTAAAAATAAAGAGGCTGCAAAAATTGTTTTAGCTAAAACAGAGCAGCACGCAAAAGAGGAAAATACACTTGAAATTGCGAAAAATTTTATTGCCATAGGATTAGATAATTTTACAATAGCCAAAGGCACGGGCTTAACTGTTGAACAAATAGAACAACTACGTAATGGAAAAATCTAAATGCTATTTCAAACAGTTATTAAAGATTATTAAGGTTTTGTAACATAGACTTTAGTCTGTGTAATAATTACTTGATTAGCAATGTATTACAGACACAGACTAAAGTCTATGCTACAGACCGTAATAACCTCTATTATAGCCTTACTATTTCTCAAAAATAGTAAGGCAACGTATAGTGATAATATTTTACTTCACTTGCTTCAAAACATCTATTAACATGGGTTTAAAGCCACTCCAAAAGAACTCTACGGCTATTACCATCACAATTAAGCCCATGAGTCGCATCATTACTTTGTTGCCTGTTTCGCCCAACACTTTAATTATTTTTGAAGAACTCCACAAAATAATAAAAGTTAATAAAAACACTACGCCAGCACTACCCAGTAGTATTATTTTTTTATCTACACTTACAGCATCTTGCCATAATACAATCATATTGGTAATAGCCCCCGGTCCTGTAATCATAGGAATAGCCAAAGGCGTAATGGAAATATCATTGACATAGGTTTTTATCTCGTCATCAGATATTTTGGTGGTGTTTAGGCGTGCTTGTAACATATCTTGCCCTATGAGGAAGAACAAAAAACCGCCTACTACACGAAAACTATTGACAGAAATGCCGAAAAAGTCAAACAACAACTGCCCCGAAAACGCAAAAGCTACTAAGGTCAAGTAGGCTACAATGGTGGCTTTGGTGGCGGTGGCATTGCGGGCTTGTGGGGTCAAATTGGCTGTCATGGTCATAAAAACAGGCATGACACTTAGCGGATTGATAAGGGTAAAAAACGAGGTAAATACCAATAATCCAAAGTTAAAATATTCAGTCATCAGTTCGTTGGGGTTAAGTGTAATTGCCTACAAAAGTGCTATAAGTTTGGCAGTTTTTCAACAAAGTGCCTTCAATTTAAAGCTGAATAAGCCTACAATTGTTAAATTTTATGAATAAGCCTCTTAATTTAAACACCTCCCATAACTATTTCCTATTTTTGTGGTGCAGATTGATATAAAAAGAAAATTACTCTGCTGTAGCTACGGACTTTAGTCCGTAGAAAATCATATTCTACGGACTAAAGTCCGTAGCTACAGATATAAACCCTATCTCTTAACAATTACCATGAAAATAGCTATTGTTGGTGCTACAGGCTTGGTGGGCAGCGAAATGCTCAAAGTCTTAGCCGAAAGAAATTTCCCTGTAACAGAACTGTTACCTGTTGCCTCTGCAAAATCTGTAGGTACTACAGTGGCATTTAAAGGCAAAAACTACCCTGTGGTAAGCATGGAAGACGGCATTGCTGCTCGTCCTGCCATTGCTATTTTTTCGGCAGGTGGTTCGGTGTCTTTGGAATACGCCCCGAAATTTGCGGAAGTGGGTACGGTAGTCATAGACAACTCGTCTGCGTGGCGTATGCACCCCGATAAAAAATTGGTTGTACCCGAAGTAAATGCCCATGTATTGACCAAAGAAGACAAGATTATTGCTAATCCAAACTGTTCTACTATCCAAATGGTCGTGGTATTGAAGCCTTTACACGAAAAATATGGTATCAAGAGAGTAGTTGTTTCTACGTACCAATCTGTAACGGGAACAGGTAAAAAGGCAGTCGACCAACTAATGAATGAAAGAGCTGGCGTAGAAGGTGCAAAAGCCTATCCGCACCCCATAGACCTCAATATTTTGCCACACATAGACGTATTTTTGGACAACGGCTATACCAAAGAAGAAATGAAAATGGTGAATGAAACCAAGAAAATCATGGGTGATGACAGCATCAAAGTTACGGCAACTACGGTGCGTGTCCCTACGATTGGCGGACATTCAGAGGCAGTAAACATAGAATTTGAAAAAGATTTTGACCTAACAGCAGTTCGCCAATTATTGACAGAGGCAGCAGGCGTAGTGGTAATGGACGATGTGAAAAACAACGTTTACCCAATGCCTATTGTGTCGCATGGCAAAGATGAAGTATTTGTGGGGCGTATCCGCAGAGATGAATCGCAACCTAACACCTTGAATTTGTGGATAGTAGCCGATAACCTCCGCAAAGGTGCAGCCACGAATGCCGTTCAGATTGCAGAATATTTGGTGAGCAAAAATTTGTTGTAAATATAAGAGGCTACCCAAAAAGAGTAATTGTAGCATAGGCTTTAGCCTGTGAATATTTGGTTATCAATTACTTAGTTTACCACAAACTAAAGTCTATGCTACATTTTTGACTTTTTGGACAGATTCATGCTGCAAGCATCACTTTTTCACAATGCCCTCAAAAAACGCAACAAATCAGCTTGTTCTTTAGGGCTTAAAACAATCCCTCGCTGTGTATTTTTGACCAATAAAGTATCCAAAGTGCTTGAAAACTGTACGCCTGTAGTATAATGTTTAAGGACTTCTTCCAAACTCCCAAACCTACCATCGTGCATATAAGGGGCAGAATACGCAATATTACGTAGTGTAGGTGTTTTGTACTTAGCTTTGTCGGTATTTTTCTGCGTAATTCGTCCACGTCCCCAATAAACTTGTTCGTGTGCAGTGCTTTGGATTTCTGCATCTAAGCCGTTGTTATGAAAATTATTGTCTGTAAACAAAGGCAACCGATGACAAGGCTCACAATGCACCGCAAAGACTTTGAAACCTGCTAATAATGTGTCCACCTCCAACTTTTTGTTTATTTGACTATTAAATAAGTTCATTTTCCAATCATCATACACCGTTTTTTTTGGGCGAATTGTCTGTTGATACGCTGCTAAGGCTTGTAAAATATGAATAGTTTGCAAACTATCTGTACCAAAAGCATTTTTGAACAAAGGTAAATAATGAGGTGAATTTTGTAATTCTTGTACTAATAACTTGAGGTCTTTGCCCATTTCGTCGGGGTGGCGAAGAGGTGCTACAGCTTGCGAAGGCAAATCTTTTGCTCCTCCGTCCCAAAAATAGGCGGGCATTGCCTCCAAATAAAACAAAGTAGGCGTATGGCGAAGCAGTTTTTTACCACTTACGCCCAAATTACTCAAAGGCAAACCATCTGCAAAAGCCTTGTCGGGTTGGTGGCAAGTGGCACAAGCTACTTTTCCGTTGGTGGATAATTTTTTGTCAAAAAAAAGTTCTTTGCCCAAAAATATTTGTGCCAAACTGTCGTTACTTTTTGTCAATTTGGTATTGTTCGTTAAAGAGGCTTGCCAATAAAAAGCCCTAAAAAGCCCTAAAAAAAGGCAAAAACTAAGAACAAAGCCCCAAAATTTGGGGTAATATCTCCGAAAACTGTTATTTTTGTTCATACTGTTTCTACTTCGCTATGCTGAACTATTACGAAATTTTGGGAATTACTCGCACAGCCAATGCTGCCGAAGTAAAGGCTGCCTTCAAAAGATTGGCGATACAATACCACCCCGATAAAAATCCTAACAACAAGATAGCCGAAGAAAAATTTAAGTTAGTCAATGAAGCCTACCAAGTGTTACAAGACGACTACAAACGTGCTTTGTACGACCAACGTCTTTTGTATAAAGAAGAAGTGCGGAGTTACAACACTGCCCCACAGCCTGCCCGCAGCAACTATCCGCCTTCTGCCCGAAAAACCTATCACTACAAACGCAGAACCCCCAGTGGCAACTTTGCAAATTTACCCAAAGTACATTTATTGGCATTGGGTAGTTTCTTGATTGTGGTCATTTTATTTGCTTTGTGTTATCGGTTAATTGGTGTGTACCAGTCTAAAAACGAATACCAAGCAGCTTTGTTATTCTACAAAAATGGCGAATACGAACAATCTTTTACCAAAGCCCACGAAGCCGTATTGCAAGACGACAAAAATATGTCTGCCTATTACCTACGGGGCTTGTTGTTACTCAATCATTTGAATAACCCACAACAAGCTGTTTATTGTTTCAGTCGTTGCCTCACATATGGCAGGCACATTATGGAAAAAGATAGTGAAAATTTGGGAACTTTGGCAGATTTTTATTTACAAAGAGGCATCTGTTTTTACAAAACAGGCTCGTACACCAACGCCATAGACGATTTTCAACATACCTTACAACTACGTACCGAAGACGAAACAGCATGGTTGTACTTGGGGCATACCTATTTGTATAAACGCAATGATTTCGCCCCAGCCTATACGTATTATACCAAAATTTTAGCCAAAAACCCTACAAATTATGATGCTTTGCTGGGTAAATCTATTGTACTTTTTCATCATCAACATTTCAAAAAAGCTGCTAAAGGTTTTGAGCAAATCTTACAACACAACCCCGATAGCCCCCAAGCTCGGTATTACATGGGGCGTTATTTTTTGGTACAAAAAGACAGTACAAAAGGCTGCGAATACCTGCAAATAGCCAAAGAGTTGGGCGTAGAAGAAGCCGAAGATATGTTGAAAAGGTTTAATAAGTTGTGTGTAACGGAAAAGACTGTGAGGAATTTGTAGGTTAGTTGGGGTGTTCTTAGTGCTTGTCATAAAATTTAATGTCCTAACAATCAAATATTTACACCTATAATACCTTTAACTTAAAAGATTTATAGGTGCAAACTATCTATTCTACACCCTAAACACTGGGATATTTGGGTGTTCGGGATTTACAATTAGTTTTTGTAATTTAGGGTGAATCAATACGTCCATTGCCTCCATAGGAATAGCTCCTAATAAAACTTCATTGCCAAGTACCAATACATCTACTGTAGCTTTACGGTTTTCAAAATGGATTTCTACGGGTTCTGCTATAGCTACTTTTTCTTGTTGTCCATTTGCTAATTCACTTAATTCGTACCCAATAATTTCCAACCCTAATTGTAGTCTTACTTTTTCGGGTATCACCAGCATATAAGCACCTGAATCTACTAAGGCATCAACTTGAATTTTGCGAATTGCTGTTTCTTCTATCTTTTTTCTCCGATACAATGCTATATCCATAGCATTGCAGAGTTCTATGTTTGCGTGTAGCAAGCCCATAATTTTCTAACTTTAATTAGCTATTTAGTTTTGTAAAATTAATCATTTTTATTGATTTTATAGGCATTTACTAACTTTTTATAGTTATTTAGGTATGGACTTGTTTATTTGAAACATAATAACATAAGTTTGGCACACCAATAACACTATACAAAAGCAACTAAACAAGTCATATATTAAAATCATCATTATTACCTTGCTACGTCATTGACCCTGTAATGCCAAAAATTCCTAATTATAATGTATTGGTGCATAAAATAGAAGAAAAAGCAACGGTAGGGCTACAAATTTTGAAAGAGCTTTTATTAAAAGAGATAAATAGCTAAATAAAATAACTATCTCAAAACCCTTTTGCTATTTCGCCCCCCTTTCTTATATTTGAGATAAACCTCAAAAGCCTGTGTACCGTTATTCGCCTGTAGAACAATTACTGTCCCAAGATTTCCCGCCTGCGGTGCTGGAGGCACTATGGGGCTATTTAGCTACGTATCATCTTGATATTCAAACCTTTGCCCCTGCACAAGCTACACAAGACACTCTTTTACAACTGTGGTATGCCTTGTACCACCCAAGCCAATATTTGCCTTTGAGCAACTATTTACAGGCTGTTTTTGATAAAAATTTTGTGTGTAACGCAGAAAATACACACCTCTATTTCAATGCCTTGCACGTCATTGAGCCTCGACTAAATGCTGTAAGTTTAGAAAAAACCCTGCCCACAAGTTGGGAAAATCTGCCTTTGCGGTTTGAAAGAGATTTTTTGCTCAAAGATTTGCCTATAGCTTTAGGCGAATTTTGGGAACAGCTCCTCGAACCCCAGCGAAGTATGGAAAGTGTAGTGGCAGAACTCCCCGCCAATTTGCAACAAAACGTAGATTATGTCATTGAATTTCCTTACTTAATTCATAATTACAAAGGCATAGTCATAGAAATAGACGGAGAAGCACACCTTACACCCACACAAAGGCACATAGACGAGCAACGCAACCACTACCTCCGCCACCAACAGTGGTATGTGTTGCGTGTGAATACAGAGGATTTTAATATGCTACACAAGATTTTAGAGCCTCTCAAAACCTTTTTGCAGACAGATTACGGCAGACGTTTATCGGCTAATTATCAGTCGAGTTTGGCAAATCATGTAGAAGGACTTGATGCCCTACAACTTGTTTTAAGTCCTTTGGCAATAGGCAGAATACAACAAAGTTTGTTGGCGTGTTTGGTGCGTGGGCATTTGTCTTTGTCGGCTACGCAGTGGCGAATTGCGGTACTGGAACAAGACATTCCTGCTGCCTATCACGCCATAGAAGATTTTAAACTGCAAGCTGCCCGCCTATTTGCCATTGAAAACAAAGGGCGAAAATTACCCGAAATAGACTTAACCATTATTACAACCCGAAAATACGAAACGGCTAAACTAAATAAAGGGCTTACAAAATATCTCTCTGCCGATTTCCAAAGTGCTACGCCCTTTGATGTGGTCATAGACTTGGCAATGTTGCAGCGAAAAGGGCAAAATTGGTTGGGCAAATTGGCTATACAGTACAAAACCGCCATTACTTTACGCAGCAATTTTTATACAACGCCCAACCCTACACAAAACTTTGCGGTGTATTTGCCCACACTCAAAGACTTTTTTGTGCCGTCCCAACAGCCTACTGTTCGGCAAATAGCCCAACAATTAGCTATTGAGCATATTCAAATTCCTACCTTGCCCACTTTGCAATACGCAGACTTACGCACTTTTATTCAAAACACACTGCCCGAACTGCTCCGCCAACACCACCCATTAGAGTTACTCAATACCGTTTGGGTGCATTTGGCTTTGAACACGCAAGCAAGTACAAAACTATTGGCTGTAGCTGCTTTGGTGCATAATTTTGGTGCGTTGCAATACATTTTGGGCATACCTAATTGGCAGGAGCAAACCGAAAAATTACTTTTTGAAGGGCTGTACGAGTTGCATTGTACCAACAAACAAGACTTTGATACAATTTGCCAACTATACCATGAACAACTGTCGACTTTTGCTCCTCCACAAGCACAAAACTTAGTCAATCAAATTGTAGGGAAAATTACCCAACAACTTACCGCACAACCTCATTTAGAGTGGTTGAAGGGGTTTGTGAGGCAGTTTGTAGGGGTGTAACTCAAATAAAACTGCCATAAAAATAAAGTTGTAGTATATTAGTTACTTTGTACTACAACTTTACTTTTAAATTTTACTTTATGTTAAACAAATCATTAGCTATTTTTTCTTTTTCCTCAGACTTTATTCTATTGGTTTTAGTTCCTGAGAGATTTTCTATAAAAATTCGTCTTTGTAAAACTAAGTCATTTGGATATTTGGGTATTGCTTCAAAGGCTTTTTTTATAGAAAGTTGAAGTTGAGGATATTTACTAAGCACCCTTTCATAACTTTCTTTTAGCTTTTCTCTTGTGCTTTTACTCGGTAAAGATGTTGGCTTGTTACTTGGTTGCACAAACGTAGGTTTAGCTGCAAATCTTTCCGTAACTTTTATTTTTAGTGTTGAGTAAACGCCATTCAAATACGTATCAACATCTATTTTTTTTGCCCATACTTGTTTTAAGTGCTTTTCATGGATAGAAGAAAACCCATTATATAGCCCCCATAAGGCTATGCCAATACGTTTTTGTGCAACTTGTTTAGTTTCTAAGTATTGGATAAGTTCGTCTAAATTATCTGATTTAACAAGAAAACACGCAAAATTCTTTAAAACTTCACTTTGTTGATTTTCTATTTGAAAAGCACCAAATTTTTTAAAATATGTGTATAAGTTACGTAAATTTTGTGTCAATTCTTCATTAGCCCGAATTATTGGCTGCTTTCCAACAGTTTCAATAATTTTAGCTTTTTCTTCATTAGTTAATTCACTTGTATTAGCCCGTTTCATCTCCTCTTTGAACAGCACAGTAAAGATAATTTCTAAAAACTTTCCTTCTTGTTCAGATAAATCGAAGTGCGGGTAATGAACCGTAATTGTTCCCTCTGGAGTAATAGACCAATACTTTGCAAAGTCAAATTCTTTAGGTGTACTGCTCGTATTCTGGCTTGTAAAAACCTCTTCTACTTGTCTTTTAAGGTCTGTTATTACTGTCCTAATATTTTCTGCCTTCCGTTCAGCGTATTCTGAACTAAAGCTAATTTGGTATTTAGGTAATATTGTATATTCTTTTAACAAGAAAGTAATTTTTTCAAATGGATTTAGAAGCATTAATCTGCCTATCTCTTCAAAACTATCCAACTCAAACATATATGCTTTTTGAGTACGCATTAAATCTGTAAACCATTCTATTTCTGGTTTCAGCATGGTTTCTCTGTTACGCTGGTTGGCAAGTTCTTGCGGAAAAATAGTGTAAAAGATATTTTCTGCGGTTTTAATTAAGTTTAAAAGTTCTGTTTTGCTTTTCTCAACAGTATTTGTGGGCGGTGCTTGATAAAACTTATTTGGTTTTTCATAAGGGTTTTTAGGTTTAAAACTCTCTTTGGGGTTTTCTTTCATTACAATTAGAGAATTAAACGTAGTAAATGAGTTTGAAATAGCTTGTAATACATTTAATAATTCTTTTTCGGTATTGCTCTTAACATTACTAAGACTCCCAATAACAAAACCATAAGATAGTCCTTTTAAATGATTAAAAAAATAATCATTTTCTATAGTTTGCTCTTTGTGTGCATTAGTAATGTTTTGCAAAGGAAAATCATAATTAACAAATTTTGGCGTGTCTATCACCTTAAAACAGTTGCTATATTTTTCTAACTTAGGTGTCGTAAAATTTTGAGCAAAAATAAGTGTGTCTTGCTGTTGGCTTTCAGTTAAAAAAAGAATTTGTATGTAAGAAGGACTAAAATAGATAGTTTTAGGATAAGCCCATACACCTTCTACTATGGTAGCTATAAGATTTATATCTAACAACTCCAAACTTACTTTTACATACATTACATCACTATTAGATGTATAAGGTAATTCACTGTATAACAGTAAATTATCTTGTAGGTGCATTGCATCGATTGTGGTGTCTCTAAATGGTTGATTACCAAAATTGCGAAGTTGATAGTACGATTTAGGCGAAATACTCTCTGTTTCAAAGAGAGTATTAAAATTA
This sequence comes from Cytophagales bacterium, assembly GCA_947457925.1. Lineage (GTDB taxonomy): Bacteria > Bacteroidota > Bacteroidia > Cytophagales > Thermoflexibacteraceae > JAAFKA01. The sequence continues at coordinate 52,157 of CANGYA010000004.1, forward strand.
CGAGTAGATATAGGGATATAATAATTTTTCATATCACTTGTAATAGGTTATTGTTAAGGGGGTCAAGTAAGAAAGGAGTTATTTCATTAGTGTAAGTAATGATGAGATTTTCAGAGGTACGTGTAAGAGCCACATAAAAGGCTTTTTGCCAGAAATAATCGTCTATATCACTTTCACAAAAAGGTAAAAAAACAGTTTTAAACTGTAGACCTTTTGCACTGTGGTATGTCATTATATTCACAGTATCCGACTTAAAGTCTAAGTTTTCTACTGCACTCTTATTTTTTGTATATTTAACACCTAAAGATAAACCTTTATCTTTTAGATAATTGAAGGTTTCAAAAACTCCATCTATATTTCCCTCTTCTTCAGCCATATTTCTTGGCAACAATATCCCCACATCTTTGAGTTGTCTATCTTTGATTTGCTCTACTATCCAATCTAACTCTTCACTTTGCGAGTCGAACTGCTTTACTATTGGCTTACTACCACCTGATTTTGTACACTTACTTACAATATCCTCATCTGGGTTTAGGTATTGGGCTACTTTTGCAATAGCAGGATAAAGGCGGTGATTACGTAATAGTGTTATCTCATCAAGTGCTGTAATGGATTTAATATCGTCCATACTAACGCAAGGGTCTCCTTTAGTAGTGTTTTCGTAAACTTGTTGTGCTGTATCTCCGAAAAACATGACTACTTTTTTTGCCTTATCTTTGAATAGATTAATATCTTCTTCACCAAAATCTTGTGCTTCGTCAATCATAATATAGTCTGCCGAAGGACAATCATATTTTTTCCATTCCCAAGCATATAATACCTTCGTGTCGGGAATATTAAGTGCTTGTACCCCCGAACTTATGAACCTGCGTAAAGCTTTAGTAAGAACAATAAAGTAAAATGTACCTTTTTTAGAAGCTTGAAGGTTTTTAGCTTTATGAACAGCCAAAAGGGTTTTTCCGCTACCCGCACTACCTGTAATCACTTTACTTTCATTTAAACGCAAAACATTTTCTTGAGGAATATCAAGAGGAACATTTATTTGCCAATCAGCCATATTTTTATAGATTTGTATAAAAAAACAACCACACTATTGTAATTGTTATACGACAAAAAAAATTATATATTTGTAAGATTACAAACCAAAAAATGTAAAACTTTCAATCAAAAATGATTAAAATGAAGATAGGAAAGAAGTTAGCTGAAGAAAGAGAACTTCGTAAGCTCAATCAGGCAGAAATGGCAGATTTATTAGGTGTACCTCCTGCTACTTATTCACGAATAGAGAGAGGTGTTACTTCTGTAGATTTAGAAGATGTGATGCGTTTTTCAAAAAATTTAGATATTCCTATTCAAGAGTTTTTACCTGAAACAATTAATTTTAATCATAGTAATAATGAAAACGGTACTGTAGGTTTATTAATTGGGAATTTTTATCATTATAATGATGTAAACTCACAAGTCCTACAGCTTCAAAATGAAATAGAAAAACTTAACCTTCGTATAGAGTTTTTAGAAAAAGAAAATGCTCATCAACAAAAAATTATTGCTTTGTTGGAGGGGAAGTAAAAAAGCAAATGGTTGTATTTCTCTGAAATACAACCATTTTGATTTTTTATTATACTATGCTTCATTAGACCTTTGAATCGCATAAATCACAAACATCACAAACATCAACACCACCGTTAGCACCGCTATTAACTTCAAGACATCAGAACTTGTCATCTGTTCTTTTTTGTGCAACTCCGCATCTGCTTGGACTTGTTGTAGTAGTTGTTGTTTGAGCAAATCGGCTTCTACTTTCAATTTGTTGTAGTCCATCGTAACCTTTGTTAGTTCACTACGAGCCGTATTCAGTTCCTCAAACAATTTATTAGATTGGTATTGCAAATCTTTTTGCGAAGACGTAAGATTATGTTGCTTGTCATTCAAATTTTGGTTTTCAGACAACATTCGTTTCATCTCGTCTTGTGAGTCTTTGAGTTGTTCTTGCGTATTTTTCAATACCGCAATTTGCTCTTTATTTCTTTCTGTCAAAGACTTAATTTCTTCATCTCTGTTGTGAATAATATCGTGTAGTTTGCGTTTGTCATCTCTCAACTCCCGAATCTCCGCCTCCAGCTTGTCAATACTACTTTCTTTGGCATCTATTTGGTTGCCTTTGCTGTCTAATTGGGCATCTTTACGAGCTAATCTTTCTTTCAAATCATTGAGTTCTTCTTTAAGTTTTTCGTTTGTTTTTTCCAATTTATGAATATCGTCTTCGTATTGTTCTTTAGCATCTGTGAGGTCAGATAATAAAGCATCTTTTGACGAGCCAAAACCAAAACCGGGTTTTGCTGCCAAATAGATAGCAACCACCAAGATAATAATGACAATCATGGCTGCATTTCTAAATTGTGGCTGTTTTACAAACTCATTACGGATATTATAGTTCATGGCTAAAAACTTAAAGCATTACTTGAAGTAAAAGTTTCTATTTAACTTATTTTCAAATCTTTGTGTAAATAAAGAAAATTGATTACAAAGTTACAAATTTTTGACTCGAAAAATTAAGCTATTAGCTAAAAATCTATAGTCATAGTAATACTCTAAAAGTTCTATGGTTTGAGATGTAATCTTTTAGAAGTATTACATCTCAAACCGTAGAACTTTTAAAATAGCCAAATTTATTGTGGCAAATAGCTCAATAAAGTCAGTTGGTTTTCTGCCAAAACTTCATTGGCTACTTCGCACAGAGTTTCTGCACTAAGGGCTTCTATTTCTTTAAACACATGAGGCAAACTTTCAATATTGTCTAAATCCAATAAACTTTTACCAAACATCAGCATCAAACTTAAATTACTTTCTTCGCCCATAGCCAACTGCCCCATCAGTTGCCCTTTGGCTTTGTGTAGCTGCATAGCCCCCAATTTTTTATTTCTTAAATGAGCTAACTCTTTTAGTACCAAATCTATACTCTTTTCCATTGTATTTTTTTCCGTACCAAAATAAATACTCAACTGCCCCGTATCTGTAAATGGGTGGTAGTTAGATTCTATGGCATAAACCAAACCATGCTTTTCTCTTAAAGTCATATTTAGCCTTGAATTCATACTATTTCCGCCCAAAATATTATTGAGAAGTACCAAAGCTAATCTTTTCGGGTGGTGCAGCGAATACGCCACTGTACCTATCATACAATGTGCCTGCGAAATGGCTTTAAGTTGTTGTACTTGTTGGGCTTCGTAAGTAGTAATGTTTTTTCTTTGCGTTGTTCCTGTATAAATAGGTATGTCTTGCAAATATTTTTCTGCCCATGCAAATACTTTTTTAGTAGGCAAAGGACTCACTACCGAAAACACTAATTGTGAAGTATTCAGATTTTCGTGGATAAACTGCTGCAAACTCGCCTTATCAAAACTCTGCACACTTTCCATTGTCCCCAAAATATTATAGCCCAAAGAATGGTTTTTGAACATCAAAGCATCAAACTCGTCTTGAATCGCATCTGCGGGGTCGTCTTGGTACATAGACATTTCTTCCAAAATCACATTTCGTTCTTTCGCCAATTCTTTTTCGGGAAAAGTAGAAAAAAACGTAATATCTGTTAATAAATCCACTGCTTTCTCGAAGTGTGGGGCTAACAAAGACGCATAAAAACAAATTTTTTCTTTGGTCGTGTAGGCGTTAAGTTCTCCGCCCACGTCTTCTAACCGAGAAAGAATGTGGTATGCCTTGCGTTTTTGCGTGCCTTTAAATGCCGTATGTTCCCAAAAATGAGCCAAGCCTTGTTGGTGTGGTTGTTCGTCCCGACTACCAATATTGAGAATAAAGCCACAATGGGCAATTTGCGTATGAGGAACTTGTTTGTGTAGGATACGAATATGGTTGGGTAAGGTCAGGATTTCGTAATCTTGCATACAGGTTTGAGGGGGTGTTTACACATGAGCAGTATTTTAAAATTGCACAAGCCGAATTTGTGCGGGCAGCATTCAACATTACAAAGTTCTGTAGCATAGACTTTAGTCTGTGTATTTAATGTACTGAAAATCAACTACTGATAACACAGACTAAAGTCTATGTTACAAATCTTCATAGCTTCTATTGTAGAAAAATGCTGTAACTCTTGAAACAACAAAAGATGTAATTTAGTGCTAAATTACATCTTTTGTACTAAGAGTGTCAAAGACAAACTATGCTTGAGCCTCCACAGGGATAATAGACACGAAAGATTTACCTTCGTAACCTTTTTTGAACTCAACTTTACCATCTACCAAAGCATACAAAGTGTGGTCTTTACCAATACCTACGTTTTTACCCGGTTTGTGTTTAGTACCTCTTTGTCTTACAATAATATTGCCTGCTATGGCTGTTTGTCCACCAAATAATTTAACGCCAAGTCTTTTGCTTTCTGACTCTCTACCGTTCTTTACTTTACCTTCGCCTTTTTTGTGTGCCATGGTCTTATAATAATTTTTTGAGTGGTAATTAAAAAGAAATAATTTGATAAATCACATTGTTTATTAGAAAGCAATGTTTTCAATCATGATTTTAGTGAAGTCTTGTCTGTGTCCATTCAATTTCGCATGACCTTTTCTGCGTTTTTTCTTGAATATCAAGACTTTCTCACCTCTCACGTGGGCTAAAACCTTAGCTGTTACTTTCGCACCCGATACTGTCGGAGTTCCAACGCTAACGGTGCCGTTATTTTCTGTCAATAACACCTTGTCGAAAGTTAAAGTATCACCTTCGTTAGCTTCTAAACGGTGTACGTACACATAACGGTCTTTTTCTACCTTGAACTGTTGTCCGGCGATTTCTACAATTGCGTACATGATTTCTTAATGTATAAATGTTGATTGAATGAGCAAAAACATAAAGAGAAAGCCCTCAAATAGTTTTTGCGAAAAGTCTGCAAATATATGCTAAAAAAATGGAATAACAAAGGCTACAGGGAAGTAGAAAAAAATTAATTTTTTTTGCGTATTTTTTTGGAAGTCAAAAAAAAGCCCTTACCTTTGCAACGCAATACAGCAAACGAGGTGCTAATAAATAAAAGCCTCTGTAGCTCAGCTGGTAGAGCAACTGACTTGTAATCAGTAGGTCGTCGGTTCGATTCCGTCCGGGGGCTCAAAGAACCCACTTAAAGCAAATTTAAGTGGGTTTTGTGCTTTTATTTAATCCAAGTAACGGGAAGACCGAAATTTTCGGTTGTGATAAAAAATGTATGATTTGTAATTTACTGATAATCAATTATTTAATGGAACACTGATGA
>CANGYA010000005.1 GCA_947457925.1 Cytophagales bacterium
AAATAAGTTTGATTGTCTTCAAGAAGCTCTATAAAGATGACATCTTTTAGAAAGATGTCATCTTTATAGAGCTTCTTGAAGACTACGTATAACAATTCATAGCACGACACTATAAAAGATTACATCTTTGTAAGACATTTTTATTACGTATTAAGTAAGAGTAACTAATTAATTGATAATATTGTACCATAGACTTTACTCTGTGAGTCTTTGATTATCAAGAGATTACAGACTAAAGTCTGTGGTACATTTATTTTTTCCAATTACTTATTACTTATTTACTTAGGATAAACTGCATATTGTATAAAACTAAAATCAATTTTGTAGTAGTTGAGCCACTATAGTAGCTATACGTTTTTTATTTATATCTGCTGATAGTTCATAGGCAGACTGATGTACTTGTTGCTTGTAATACATGATTTGCTCTTGTGTAAGAGCATTGAGTTTAGCTGCTAAATTTTGTGGTGTGTAGTCATCTGCCACTATTCCTAAGTCATATTTGTGTACATACTTGGTCATTTCTGGCGAGGGAGCTATGGCAAGAGCTAATCTGGCTTGCACAAATTCAAAAAGTTTATTAGGTAGTGCATAGTGATAGTTTAAGTTGATAGGGGCTAGTATAAATACACCAATATCATATTGATTAGTATGATTAGGTATTTCTCGTGTAGCTACAGGTGGCTTAAATTGGATTCTATTATTATGAATAGCACTTTCTACTAATTTATCATAGTAGGGTTTTGTGTAAATATCATGTACTAAAATTAAATCTAACGTGAATCTTTCATCTAAATAGTTTATCATTTCAATCATTAATTCTATTTTACGGCTTGGGCTACAAATACCATGATGTATCAATTTAATGTGTTTAGCATCAGTTATAGTAGGTGTTAAATCATAAAAAGATGTTGCATTGGTAATCACTTCAGGGGCAACGCCAAAGTTTTTGGCATACTCCTGTGCTATGCCATCGCAGACTGTAGTCATGTAGTCTGCCTGTGGGATATATTCTTTGCACAACCACGTTTTGTAGGGTTGCTCTCTCTGTACCCATTCAGGGTTGTCTTCTATTTCTCTTGGGTGGTACTCATGGGCATCAAATAAAACCTTTGCCTTGCTTTTTTTAGCTATACCTAAGGCTATTGGCAAAGTATCTATGTCATTGGCTATAATTACATCAATTTTTTCTTGACCAAAAACATCAACTATTTTATTAGGATTACCAGCTTGTACACTTCCGCCCCAATACCTCTGATAGTGCTTAGTGGTATGGTAGTTCTCCATTTCTCTTTTTTTGTTCAATGCCCTTACAGTCGGAAATACCCATTTGTAATAGGGCTTGCCAACTAACAAAGAAACCGCCTTGCGAAAAAAAGCTGGGTACTGCAAATGAAACGTAAGTTCCTCTGGCAGATTATATTTGAGGTGTGAGTAAGAGTTGATTTTCACAAACCTCGACGGATAGCGTAAATTAGGGGCTATTCCGCACTGAATAAGCTCATAATTGTCTTTCAAAGCCTCTATTTGTCTAATAATGCGAGGGTCTTTGTCAAAATCACTGTAGGATAAAATTAGTATGTTTTGGCTCATATATCTCTAAAAAATTAAACCATCTCTTTCGCCTGTGGGTACATGGGCTTTGTACCAATCACAGTCTTTTACATAGGCAGTCCATTGGTTATACAAGGATACATACTCTTTTTCAGGCAAAAAATCATTTCTAAAAAATGTTGGATAAAAATCATACTGCCTTTGTTCTTTGGGTGTATTTAAGGCATATAATACTCTTTTTACTACGGCTTTAGGGCTATGATACTTCTCTACATAAGCACGACCTTGAGCTGCTAATTTACAACGCAAATCATAGTTTTCAATAATAGCCTTCAATTCATCATACAAGTTATGTGGATTTACATCTACAAAGGGGCAATCTTCGGGAACTTTTGCGTACTTTCTGCCTATACTTGTCAATACTACTTTGCCACAAGCCAATCCTTCTCTATCTTGTGTACCTGCATAGGGGGTAAATAATTGCCCAATTAATATATCTGCTTTGGCGTATTCTTCAAGGGCTTGCTGGTAAGGCATATTTTGTATGAGCTTAAATTCAAATTCATACCCTTCATTTTTAAGTCTTTCTATAGCTGGTAGTATAAATCTTGTACCTTTGAAATGTGCTGATGAAGGGGCATGTACAATCATAGGGTTTTTAGCTCTTTGAGTTGGTTGATGCAAAAAATTATTAGGATTTACAATCGTAAAAACCTGATGATAAGGTCTTAATGCTAATTGAGATTGGTTAGGGTGGCTAAGAATTATATCAGAATACTTTTCTGCTGTTCTCAAAAAAGATAATTTTTGAGTTAAGTATTTTTCATCAAAGCCATTCATTGAGTCTTTGCTATACTCTATAGGCAGTAAACCAGCTTGTGAAAAATCTTGCTGCATACTTGTAATCCAACGAATATCGTCTCCAACAAAAAAGGTAATAATCTTTTTGCCTAATTGCTTTAACCTCGCATAATCTTCATAGTTAGGCTGAAAACTAAACCAAATAAATACAAAAGTATCGCATTGTTTAATGGCTTCGCCCCATACATAATCAAATGGGTTGGTACTCTTACCTCGCAAATAATTTAAAGGGTAGAAGGGAAATTGTTTAAAAAAACTTACCTTACTTTTGCCCAGTTCATATAATTTATAGTCTATGTTATTGTTATCTACTATACTTCCATTAGGTAGATGCACAGCTGTTATCGTTTCATAGCCATTCTCCTCTAAGCCTAATTTCCAACCTTGCATTAGAGAAGCTATGTTGTGCATACCTACAAATACTTTGTTTTTCATAAATTAGCTTAATAAATTATTTTTTGAAGGTGTAAAACTTGATGCTGTAACCAACAGTAATCCTGAATTACAATTTACTATAAAATCACCATTGGCAAATACCTCTACTATCTGACCAATCTCTGCATAAGGGTAAGTAATTTTAGTATCAAAAGGCTGAGCTTGCCAAATCATAAGTTTTTCGTTTTCTACAAAAGTAAAAGCCCCTGGATAGGGTTTTGTCAATGCTCTTATAAAGTTGTAAATTTCAAATACTGTTTTCTCCCAATCAATTCTACCGTCTTCTGGCGTACGTTTTGGGTAATAAGTAGGCTCTCCTAATTGTGGATAGGTGATCAATTCACCTTTTAAGAGTTTAGGAATAAACCGTAGCATTATTTGTTGTGTTATTATAGCATTTTTGTAATAAATGGTTTTACAAGTATCCCACTCATTAATATCAAAAATTTCATAATGAAAAACATCACCATCATCTACACCTTCTTTGATAATAAAATAGTGCATAATAAACCGTTTTTTGCCTTCTATCAAAGACCAATTAATAGGAGACCTCCCTCGCCCTTTAGGTAAAAATTCAGAACTTCCATGCACGCCTATTGCTCCAATAGAAAGAGTTTGTAGAATCTCGTCAGGAAATAGCCTCTGCCAACCACCTTGCACCAATAAATCGAATTGATGTTCTTGAAAAAAAGCTATATCTCTTGGGCTTTTCATTGAGTATTTTTCAACATAATAAATAGGAATATTATATTGATTTGCCAAATCTGCAAAATCTTTATACCCTGCTACTTGTTGTTCTTGTGCTTTTTCTTTGGTAATTAATACAAAATAAGCAAAGGAGATTCCATTTTCTAATAAGCCTTTAACGGATTCCCAACCAGCTTCTAAGCACCCACACATGACGATTTTTTTATCATTTACCATATTACCAATCTATATTTTCACGGTTAGCTTTAATAAGAGAATTGTTATAGTAGTTTTTGGTTTTTTCAGCCCGTCCATCTATCCATCTATATACTCTTTGTTTAGGCGACATGACTTCGGCTTGCCACCACTCATGAGTAAGTATCTGTATGCGTGGGTTGTTTTCTTCTATCACATCTATAATGCGTTTAAAACGCCAATAACCATTCGAGTCTGAACAGTAAGTAACATTTTCTTGAAAGTAATTTGCATACGTATTGACTAAACCGCCATACGTTGCTGCCTTACAGTTCATAGTAAAAGGGGTTGTATTGTGAAAAGAAAAAGCTTTAATTTCTGTATCAAAAAATTTTTCCAAGATAAATTTCTCAAAAATAATTTTTTCATCTAAACTTTCTTCGTCTTGAATGTTGTAAAAATGTGTATCGAAGTGCAGCCCCACCTGATGCCCCATGCCAATAATGTCTTTTACTAACTTCGCAACTTCTGCCTCTAACAAGTTGTAAAACTCACTATGTAAGTGTAAAAAATAGGTACTTCTTACGCCTTCTTCTGCTTCTATTTCTGCCATTTTTTTGGCAGAATGCACAGAAAAGTCCAAATCATGTCGCCAAAGAGCAAATTTTTCATCTTTATCAAAATCAGTAAAAAACCTGAATTGATAACCCATTGCTTTGGCTTTTTGTAAAATTTTGCGGTATTCTTCACGAGTAAAGTCTGCAAAACGATATTTTTCTGCGTTTGTCATACGGTTTTATTTTAGTCGTTTTCTAATACTTTTTATAAAAGCAGCAGGTAAATTTCTGTTATTTTGGTACTCTACTTCTTTCAATATCACTTTGCCTTTCCCTGTAATAACAACTACTTCGCCTGTGTCATTATAAATATGTGCAACTTGTCCTGCAACTGCCAAATAGTTTTCGTCATCTTCATAAATAGCTGCCCGCCAAATAATCAATTTTTCCCCTTCATACTCACAAAAAGCTCCACTATATGGTTCAGAAGAAGCATTGATAAGTCTTACAACTTCTTCATTAGATTGTTGCCAATTTATTTTACCATCTTCAGGCAGGCGTGGGTAAGTACGTAGAGCATCTTTAGGGTCTTTGGATTGTACCTCCAGATAATACGCTGGATTTTGACTCAACTTCATTACGCTGTTGAGCATCATAGGCGGAATTTCTTTGTTAAGCCATTCCCAAATCTCTCCTATTCGTGTATGAATAGTAATATCCAAATATTTTCTGTCAATAATATTACCAGAGTCTAATTCTCCGCCTATCATTTTATGAATACATAAACCCACCTTTTGTTCCTTATTAAGAATTGCCCAAGCTGCACAAGCATTGCCACGATAGCGAGGTAAATCGCCAAGATGAGCATTGAGAATACCAATCGGAAACAAATCTATCACTTCTTGAGCTATTACACCCGAATAATTAATACTTACAGCAAGAGGAATACTACCTAATGATTTTATTTTCTGTATATTTTCTGTGCTATTTATCTTTGCAGAATGAATAAATACTGCTCCAATTTTATGGGCTAATGCCTCAAAATCTTGTGCAGTCTTTTTGTATTCAGGAGCCTCTTTAGCCGTAACGATAAGAGGAATCTCATATCCTTGTGCAAGTAGTAGTTCTGTAACTTCAAATAGAATTTCTGTTCTGCCAATAATGCCTATTTTCATGCTTTTGTACTAAATTGATAATAAAATTCACTTAATGTAGTAGTTCTTGTTTGATTTTCTTTTAGGTATTCCAGAATAGTGATTAAGGCATCTCTTACGCCCTTTTTTTGGGTGTTACGATATTCTTTCAAATGCTTATAATCATGATAATAAGGTTTAGCTTGCAAGTAAGTAGCCTCACAGTCTGTATTTAAAAAAATATGTATCGGGTGAAAATCAAATATCAATAAGTCATCACTCAATAAATTTACCCCTAAAGCCCCAAAATCTTTTTCATGCAAATAATGAATATCATCTTCCCAATTATAGGGTATCCGCAAGAGTCCATTCCATAGTGCATAGGGTTCAATTTTTTGATAAGGGCAAAAATGGTCGCATTCATATAAAATTGATTTTTGCTTATATAAACTAAGTAGTCTGCTACTTTGTACCAATCCATGTGACCGAACCCCTTTAGCTGTTGGATAAATCTCTAATAGCTTATCAATCACTTCATTCGCAGAAACAGTCGACTTTCCTTCTAATAAAGGATTGAAATTAGGGTGAATTGCAACCTCAAAGATATTTTTATTACAATTTTTGACAACTTCAGAGTCATGTGTGGCAAATAATGTGCATTTTACATTGTATTGCTCAAAAATAGCAAAAGTATCTGCTAAAACTTCTTCGGAAGCCCAATCTATATCACAAGTTATGAATATTGGCATTTTAAAAAATTTCGTTAATAGTCAGAAGTTGAATGTTAGGTTGATTTAAGGTGCTATTTATCAATTTCTCTTTAATTTGTTTACCAAAAGAATAAGAAAAGATAATTGTTAAGTCAGGAGGATTGCTGATAAAATCTTCCAAGTTCTCCACGCTTATATCAAAGCAAGGTAGATATTTAGTATATAAGTATTCAGATTCATCAAAAAATCGTAGTTGAATACCTAATCTTTCTATATCGTCTTTTAAGAGATACAGTAAATTCAAGGCTCTAATTGGCACATAAATACCTATACTTTTTTGTTGGTTTAGCTCAAAGAGTTTTTTGAGTTGTAATGTTTTCGTTTCAAAAAGTATCTTGAAGTTATTATACAAACTTTCATCAATACTATTTATTGGTTTGCTGGTCGTATTTTGTAATGCTTGAGCTGCAATATGTATATTTCCACCAAAAGAAGATTTTTTTGCTTCAACAACAGTATAGCCATTCGTCAGCAGTAAATTGGTCAGGTTTTCTACCGTAAAGTAAGAGTAATGCTCGTGAAAAAGCATAGATATATCTCCATTTTTGATATATGTTTCACAGTCGGGAACAGACAGAATAAGCAAACCTTTCTCTGCCACCAACTTAGATTTAATGACCGCCAATATACTATTAAGGTCATCGATATGTTCGAGTAGATTATAGGCTATGATTATATCAAACTTTTTATCTTTAACTTCTTCGCTAGGGAAAAAACCATTGATACAACGAATAGGATATTTGCCTATACGGGCATAACCCGGCTCATAGCCAAGTACCTCTGCACCTTTTTTCTGAAATTCATGTAACAAATAGCCTGTTCCACAACCTATTTCTAATACTTTTTTATCTTGAAGTTCGTGTAGGTTTACAAGTATTTCAATAAAACGTATAAAGTCATCTGCATATTTTTTTCCTATTCCATCGGCATCCATTAAGCCTATTACTTCAGAGCCAATGCTGTATGCTTTTTCTAAACTTTCTACTACTTGTGGGGTAGCTATTTGGCTAAGTAATCCAAGTTCTTTGTTGTAGTAGAGTTGAAAAGTCAATGCTTTGGGTAGTATGCTTTCATTATATATCTTCTCTGGATACCAATAAAATGGTATATCATGTGAAAAAATCAAGTTATCTAAGTTTTCCATTTGTTAGTAATTAATCTTTTTAGGTAGTAAAAAATACTTCTTCTTTCAGTCCACGTACTATATGGGCATAATTGTAGGGGAAGTTTGGTGTTATTTTTTCGCCCAATACTTCTTTTCTTATAAGCACATCAGGTTCGTTATAGCCAACCATTGCCCTTAGTGAAGTTGTGCCAGAAAATCTTGGATTGATTTCAAATATATACACTTTGTCATCTACTAATCTGCACTGCAAATTAATAGAATAGTTGGCTTTTAGAGTTTTAGCTATCTCACTACATTGTGCAGTTACAGCAGGAAAATGTCCAAATTCGCCTTGTGAAATTCCACTACTAATGACCAAACTATTGCCAAGAGATTGATTAGAAGAATAGTTAGGGACTCTTAATCTACAGCTTAGTCCACTACTAATTTGTCTTTTGAGAGCTATTGCATTAATATAGTTGCTATCCTTATCAAAAAGCACACCCACCGTATATTCATGTTCAGGTGTTCCCACATATTCTTGAACAATAAACTGTGGGTAAATTTTTAATAAAAAAGAAGCAAATAATTCTAACTCACCTTTGTTTTGTGCTATCATTACATTCATTGAACCACCACCACCTATAGACGGCTTTAAAACATTAGGGAAATAGTCTATGTTTGCAATGTCCTCTATTTTACTAATTGCATGGGATTTTGGAAAATAGAAATTGTTTTTTGCTAAGAAATGAATTGTTTTTGTCTTATCTAAGCAGATATTTAATACATCTTTAGGATTGACAAAAAGATGTATGCCTTCTTTTCTAAAAACGTCAGCATTATCCGCCAATAGTTGGAGTTCAGCTTCATAACCAGAAAATATAACTTTTATATTATGTTTTCTTGATATTTCTAAGATAGTTTCTATATAATTGGGTTGTGTGGCTTTAGGAACAACATAAGCAAAATCTACCTCTTTGAAGCCTTTGCTAATATTGGTAATGTCTGTACCAATAATAGTATAATTGTAGGCTGATAGGCGTAGGGCTTTGATAAGTTGTTCGCCAACGCCACCACCACCAATGCCAGTTACTAAAACATTTATCATATTTTTAAGTGATTTACTTAGGAGGTTATACTGATTAATTCGCCTACAAAATGTTCCTGTGTTCTATGCAAGCACTCTACAACTTTAACGTGCAAATGAGTATTATGGATTAGTTGATGGGGTTCAAAAAAGAATCTAAATATATCAAACTTGCAAGTTTCTACATCAAGCACTGCAAAAGCAGCCAAATTACCTATATCTCTGGGTAGCCCTAAAGAACCTGTATTCAAAAAAAGTTTATTGTACTCCTTCCTAATGAATGGACGATGCGTATGCCCCATTATAATTACGTCATATTCTAAATTGGCAAATTCTTCAAGATTTGTGTCAGGGTATAAGTATTGGTTATTATTATTAGGGCTTCCATGTACCAATAAGTATTTTTTGTTATTAGCCTCAAAAGTAATTTGACTCTCCCAACTTTTTACAAAAGCTAATAACTCTTTAGGTATGCTGTTCTTTATCTGTTCTATTTGATAAACGTCCTCGTTGTCAGCCACTTGATTTTGTAACAAGAGGTCTTCATGATTTCCTTTTATACATCTTATTTTTCTTTCTTTCAACAATGCTACCACCTCTATTCCGTAGGGTAAATAACCAACAGCATCGCCTATAAAATATATATCTCGAATATTTTGTTGTTCAAAATACTGCAATACTTGTTTAAACGTATCTATATTGCCGTGTATATCACTAATGATACCTATTTTACTCATATTTAGTCATTAAAAATGAAATCCATTCTTTAATACCATTTTCCAAAGTAACAGAAGGTTGCCAATCAAAATCTTTCTTGAGTTTACTTATGTCAAAATTGGCTTTGTTATTTTCTTGGCTATCTGCTTGACTCGATGATTGTAAACTGCTTTTACAGCTTGGTGTCAGTTCAATGATTTTTGTCCCCAATTCTTTCATAGTTATTGGCTTTCCATGAGCAACATTATAAATGCCTGTGTAATTAGACAATAAAACTTTGACAATAATTGTAGCTAAGTCATTGACATGAATAAAGTCTTGTCTTCTTTCCCCTGAACCATGATACACCAAGTCGATGTTTTTACACGCATTTTCAATAAAAATCTTTAAAACAGTATTGTATTTCGTACTAAAGTGATAAGGAGCATTTACCCGTAAGCAAATCACTTCTGTATTGTTCAGTGTAAAAAACATTTTTTCAGCATTAATTTTTTCTTGAGCATACAAGTTTGTGATACACAATGGCGAACCCTCGTCTATGACTTGTGTAGTCATGTCATAAACATTGGTAGAAGATATAAAAATTAGTTTTTTGATAGAGTTTGTTTGGGCAAATTCATAAATATTTTTATTTATTTTAGTGTTTATCTCAAAACACCTTTCAAAACTATTTTCAATGCTGGGTATTAAAGCTGCACAATGAATAATAATGTCTATCTCATGAATGTTCCTTAATTTTGTTGTGGCTAAATCCAATACAATGTATGCCCAAAGAACCTTTTGTTCAGGTTCTTTGTGATACACAGCCATAAAATTAAATCCATTGTTATAAAGAAATAGACAGACTGCTTTTCCAATGAGTCCACCCGCACCAGTTACCAATATCGTATTCATCTTGCTTGTTTAGATATTTGCAGCCATCCACTTTGTTGTCTTCAAGATACCTTCCTCCAAATCTACTTTCGCCTTAAAGCCCAATAGATTTTTGGCTTTTTCTACACTCGGAATCCGAAGTTCTACATCAGCCGATAGTGCATCTTTGAAAATTATCTTGGCATCAGATTTCAAAACTCTTAATACAGTTTCGGCAAGTCCCAAAATAGTGGTTACTGCTCTCGCATTGCCTATATTGAAGCTTTCGCCAATGGCTTTTGGGTCTGTAAGGGCAAGCATGATACAATCTACAAAGTCATCTACATAGCACCAAGCTCGTATTTGGTTGCCATCTCCATTGATGAAAATATCCTCATTTTTTAAGGCTTTTTTGATAAAAATCTGAATAGCTCCTTCGCCTGTTTGCCCCGGTCCATAGACGTTGAAAGGTCTTACCGTAACCGTAGGCAAATTGTACTTTTTGAAGTAGGCGTGAGCCAAATGCTCCCCTGCCAATTTACTTACAGCATACGTCCAACGGGCTTCGCCTGCACTTCCTGATACGGTATTATCTGTTTCTGTAGATTTGAAGGCATACGAACCAAAAATTTCAGAAGTAGAAAAATCAATAAATCTATCTTTTACACCATTTACTAAGGCAGCTTCTAAGGCATTGGCAGTACCTATCATATTTACTCGCATCGTTTTTACAGGGTCTTTAATTACTGTATCTATGCCTGCGATGCCTGCTGCATGAATCACGATGTCTGCTCCCTGCATAGCTTTTTCCAATGTCGGGTAGTCTAACACATCACCTTTTACTACACTAATGTTAGGGTGATTGGCATAGGGCGAATTGCTTAATGTATCTCTATGAAAATTGTCATAGACCACAATTTTGTTGTGAGCCACCACCCTTGAAATAATTGTGTTGGCTATGAAACCAGCCCCACCTGTGATAAAAATAGTTTTATTGGTAATCATAGTTTTGCGTATTGTGTAGTAAGCATATCAATTACATAGTCTTGCTCCGTTTGTGTCATTGTAGGGTACAAAGGCAGTGCAATCGTCAGTCTATCAGCTATATATGCTTGTGGGAAATCTAAATTTTTGATAGCGTATTTTTGTTGGTAATACTGTTGCGAAGTTACTGCGTGTGTGCCTTGTCTGGTTATCACACCGTTTTCTTCTAAAGCAAACATCAAATCATTGCGTTTTTTGTGCAATTCTTCTATGTTAGCTTGTTGTAACTTTTCAGGCTCAAATAGACACACATACGCCTGATACGCATGATTACTATAGGCTGGCGTGTAAGGCAACTTTAGCCAATTCAAATCTTTTAATTTTTCGTTATAGTAATCGGCTTTTTCTTTTCGTTTGGTCAGAATAAAATCTGTTTTTTGCATTTGTGTAACCCCTAATGCCCCTTGTATGTCTGTCATGCGGTAGTTATAGCCCAAATGCTTGTATTCTGCCAACAAAAAAGTATATTTTTGGTCTAATTTCTCAAAGTCCGACATACCGCCACCATGATTACGCAAAATACGAATAATCTTATGGTATTCTTCATGCTTAGTCGTTAGCATACCACCTTCGCCTGTGGTAATGGCTTTGCGAGGGTGAAACGAAAAGCAACCTATATCACCAATGCTACCTACGGGCTGGTTTTTATATTTTGTACCAAAACCACAAGCTGCATCTTCTACTATTCGCAGTTGGTATTTTTGGGCTAATGCCTTTATCTCGTCCATTTGTGCAGCCAAACCAAACAAATGCACAGGAATAATAGCTTTGGTTTTAGGCGTAACTTTACTTTCTATCTGTGCTACATCAATATTGAATGTTTGTAAGTCAATATCACAAAATATAGGAGTAGCACCACAGTATTCAATAGCATTTGCCGTAGAAATCCATGTAAAAGCTGGTACAATGACCTCATCTCCTTCTTGAATACCCAATGCCAACAAAGCCAAATGTAGGGCTGTAGTACACGAAGAAACCGCCGAAGCATAATGACTATCGGAAAAAACAGCAAATTGTTTTTCAAATTCTTCTACGTACTTCCCCTGCACCACCCAACCACTTTTAAGAGGTTCTTGGACTATAGAGAAATCGGCTTCGTCAAAAAATATTTTAGAGATAGGTATTTTCATGAAGGTTGAGTTGTTTAGAAGTCCACTTGGATTGGTTGATAATAAAACCATGTGTTGCTGGTATTACATAATCCATACTACCTTTAGAGATATTTGAAACTGTTATATTACCAATCTGTTGCACATAGTCAATGCTTAGTCCTGTTGTGTGATGTATGCCAATAACAAATGAATAGCTGCCCGGCACTAATCTGTTTTCTAATGTAATATCAAAAGTATATTCTCCTTTTTCTAATGAAAGTTCCTTTATGCCTTCAAAATTAGTAGTAGCATAAGTAATATAAGTGCCTTCCATAGAAGTCATTTTTACATCAAGTAATGCTGATTTTATAGGCTTAAATATTTCTACGGTTAATCGAAGTTTAATATCTTCTAAATAATATACCTCATCAATAGGTTCGTCATTTTGATTAAGGATAGCAAAAGTTTTAAATTTACCTTCTCCTGTGTTATATAAACTCCAATTTTCAGGAATTTTTTGCTCTTGTAATCTATCTTTTTTCAAATAAGCATCTATTACATTTTGTATATTATCATGCAATTCTAATTGCCCATTTTTTAACAATACACCTTTGTTACAAAGTTGTTTGATAGAAAGAATATTATGACTCACAAACAACACCGTTCTGCCTTCCCCTTGAGATACATCTTTCATCTTACCGATACACTTCTTTTGAAAGTCGGCATCACCAACAGCCAAAACTTCATCTACAATCAAAATATCTGGTTCGAGATGGGCAGCTACCGCAAACGCCAAACGGACATACATACCCGAACTGTATCGTTTTACAGGGGTGTCCATGAATGCCTCTATACCCGCAAAAGCCACAATCTCGTCTAATTTTGCGGTTATTTCACGGCGGTTCATGCCCAAAATAGCTCCGTTCATGTAGATATTCTCTCGTCCCGTCAAATCTGGGTGAAAACCTGTACCTACCTCTAATAAACTGGCTATTCTGCCCTTTATTTTTACTTTTCCTTTGGTGGGGGTAGTCGTTTTAGACAATATTTTGAGCAAAGTAGATTTGCCTGCACCATTTTTTCCAATGATACCCACTACTTCTCCTCTCTTCACTTCAAAATTCACGTCTTGTAGTGACCAAACATAACGGCTTTTTACTTCTTCGGCACTTTTTGCAGCAGCCAACTCGTTAGAAGTAGTATAGGTTTCGTAAGGGTCTGGTAAACCTCGCATTTTGTGCCAAAAACTAACAACGTCTTCTTTAAATGCTTGTCTATCTACATTCCCCAAACGGTAACGTTTATATAAATGTTCTACTTTTAAAACTACGTCTGACATTGTAATACTGTTGAATAAACACAAAGCTATAAACTTTTGCAAAAGTCTTCAACTTTTGCAAAAGTTTTTTGACTTAGCTAGCAGGTAAGATGTTAGAAATAGCTGTTTCAGGAATAATGTCGCCAACCAACGCCTCAAATTCCTCTACGTCCCATTGGTCTATTATCAGCACCTTTTTTTCTGAATCGTCTATGTATTCCCAAGAAAGTAATTCAGCAGAATCTTCGGGAGCATCCTCGGTATTACGGAAATAGCCTGCGGTTTCTTTTTCTCTGTAATACTTCACTCCGTTGTATGTGATTTCTCTTGGTGGTTTTTCATTTTGCAAAATTTGTTGTTCTACATACTCACCCAATTTGGCAAAACGGAGTTTTTCTGTCAAATAGCACAGTGTTTTTTGCCCTTGTTCTATCCGCAGATAACGGCTGTCTTCGCCACAAACGACTTTGAACTCATAACTAAAACGGTTATTACCCCAGTCATATTCGTACTCGTCTGTAACTTCCCATGTACGGAAGTCATAATCAAACAAAAAGCCCTTGCGAATATCTATGACCGTAATTTGTGTAGGGTCATAGTGTAGTTGCAAAGGTGTGTTTTCTTGTTTTTTCTTGAAAAAATCAAATAGTCCCATAGTTATTTTCGTTTATCAAAGCATACGCTAAGATAGATAAAAAAGTTTGTTAGTACATAACAAGTAATGCTATGGGAGTAAAAAAAAGCTGTAATCTTTTTGAAAGATTACAGCTTTAACAAAACTCTATTTAATTTATGGGACAATTACTTTTGTTGAATCTTGAAAATAATAGGTATCATAGACTTTGTATTTACTGCCTTGCCTTTATGAATGGCAGGCTGCCATTTCGGAGAGTTTTTCAAGACACGCACAGCTTCTTCATCACAACCCGCCCCGATGCCTTGCATGACCTTGATATTAGAAATAGAACCATCTGCCAATACAATAAATTGCAAACGTACTGCCCCTTGTATCTGTTCTTTTAGGGCTTGTTCTGGGTACTGTAAGTTTTCTCGTACATATTTGTAGAAACCGGGGTAGTCGCCTACGGGTTTTGCTTCTTGTTCGGGCTTTTCTACAATTTCAGGAGCTTTTTCTTTTGGTGGTTTTTTCTCTTTTGGTTTTTCACTAACTACCTTTGTGCCACCATTCGTAGCTGTATTATCCGTTGGTTTCGTTTCGCCTGTTTTACCACCTTTGGGGTCTGCGGGTGGCGTTGTGTTTACAGGCACTGTTTTTACAGTATCTACGTTGGGGGTAGTTTTTGCAGTATCTACCGCACCTACACTACTACCTGTACCTGTGTTGGCATTGCCATTCTCTACTTTTACAGTGTCTTGTGTGGTATTTTCTGTTTCTTTGGGCTTATCGCAAGCCGCTAAACCTGCCACCAGCAAAAAAGCACAGCATAAAGAATTGAGGTTATTTTTATTGAAAAAATATGTATTCATAAAACATAAAGTTTAAGCTATTATAGTCTTTGTTTCAAATAGCAAGCCAAAACGCATTTATTTGTCGGATTTTTAAGAATTGGAATGATTTTTTCATAAAGATTGCTAAAGGTTATTGTAATTTCTACACTTTTCACGTTCAAACATCATAAAAGGTGGCATAGCACTACATTAACTCCTTAAAATCTCAAAAATATGAAAACAAGTATTTATTTTATCTTCCTTTATTTTGTTGTATTGATAGGCGTACACGCACAAGGAAAGCCATTAGACTCCGCAGCTTTAGAAAATGAGCCGTTGTTTCTAACCATAGAAGATGCCATGAAAAACCCTAAAAAAGTTTATAAACTGAACCTAAGCCGCAGACAACTCACAAAAATTCCGCCTGAGTTGTTCCAACTTCGCAATTTACAAGAACTCAACATTAGTTACAATCAAATAGCCGAACTACCCAAAGAAATAGGTTTATTGACCAATTTACAAAGATTGGATATTTCTGTGAACCAAATTGGTGAGTTGCCAGCTACTATTAGTTTGCTCAAAAACTTGAATGAATTATTGTTGGATAAAAATAAACTAACAGCCTTACCCGAAAGTATAAAGGATTTGAAAAAACTAACATGGTTGGAGTTGGCAGAAAACTCTATCCCTAAAAAAGATTGGAAAAAATACCAACGTATGCTGCCTCTTTGTGATGTGGTTTTTGAGTAAAAATTTGTTATTCTCTTAACCCTTCTCTGCTTAGCAAGAAGGGTTTTTTGTTACCTAAAAAATAGCATGATTACATCAAAATTATGTACAACTCTTATTCAGTAAGGTACATTTATAGTTGTAAACCCACCAAAGAAATATCATCTCGTTGTGCTTCTGCTCCTTGATGTTGGTCTAAGGCTGTTTCTAATGCTTGTTGCTGTGTAGCTAAGGGTAAATGACTGATAGCCAATAGTTTTTCTTGCAATGTTTTCACGCCAAAACGGACTCTTGCTGTATTATTTTGGTCTGCAAAACCGTCAGTAGCAAAATAAAACACACTGTTAGGGCTTACTTCTGCTTCTTTGTTCTGAAATTCTGTTGAAGGACTTTTACCACTCAAATAAATTCTATCTCCCCGAATAACGACCAAATTACCATTTTCTACATAATACAATGCCGTTTTTGCACCTGCAAAAACTATTTTGGTGTTAGTGGCTTGTTTTTCAAAATAACAGATGCCAATGTCCATTCCGTCTGTATTACGGTCTTCGGCTTGTTTCAAAATTTTTCGCAAAGCCCCTCGCAGATTTCGCAAAATTCTTGCGGGGTCGTCTGTTACACCTTTTATATTTACTGTTTCGTGTAGTAATGTACTACCCAACATACTCATAAAAGCTCCCGATACACCATGTCCCGTACAGTCTGCTACAGCAAAAACGGCTGTCTGCTCTGTAGTTTGAGAAAACCAATAGAAATCCCCAGAAACTACATCTTTGGGACGGTAGATAATAAACAAATCTGCAAAAAAAGCCCTAACTTTGATAGTATCTGCCAGCATAATCTCTTGAATATGAGAGGCATAATTGATACTCTGTTTAAGCACGTCAGAGGTAAATTTTAGCTGTTGGTACGTAAATTCTACTTCTTGCTTTTGAGATTCAAGATTTGTATTTAAAATAAGGAGTTTTTCTTGTTGTTGGTGCAATTCCTCATTGGCTTGGCTCAGTTCATTGTTTTTATCTGCAATTTCAAGTTGCTGGCGTTTAATTTCATCATTTTGGCGAGCTAATAAATTATTTGCTTTTTGCTTTTGATAATACCCAATAATGATAAAAACTATGATAATGAGAAAGGTTGTCGTAACTCCCAAAAATGTATTGCGGATTTGCGTTTGCTCAACCACTTGTTTTTCTTGCTCCAATTTTAATTTCTCCTCTTTTGCCCGCAAAAAATCTGCCTCTAATTGTGCTTTTTGGGCTGCTGCATACAAACTATCTGCTTTACGTCTATTTTTTTCGGCTTGTGCTAAGGCTATAAGGTGTTCGGCTTCGGCTTGTTTTTTCATAATTTCCAACTCTCTCTCTTTCTTCTCGGTGGCTATTTTTGCCAATTCATTGTCTTTAGCTAACAAAGCTATTTCTTTTTGATTTCTTTCTAATTCTATGTTTGCGGTGAGTTGAGCTATGGACTTTGATTTTTCAATATTAAACAAACTATCATTGATATTTTTGTACAATTCAAAGTAATTCAGGGCATTAGCTGTATTGCCTTGTTGCTTGTTGAGTTCGTAGAGTAGCCACATTGCTTCTTTAGTTTCTATGGGTGTTTTAATACTTTGGGCTATTTCCAAAGATTTTTCTGCATATTTTATGGCATTTTCGTAGTTATTTTGTTGCTGATAGACTTTTGCCAAGCCTATTAACGAGTAAGTTGCTCCCCATTTGTCTTTGAGTTCTTCTTTTATATGCAAAGATTTTTGGTAGTAGTTCAGAGCTGTTAGGTAGTCTTTTTTTAATAAATAAATATCACCAATGTTGTTGTAACAATAGGAAACATTAAGTCTATTTTTGGTTTCTTCATTCACCACTAAGGCATTTTGAAAATACACTAAGGCTTGGTCATAGTTTGCATTAATTTTGTAAAGTCCACCAATATTTAATAAACTATAACCAATACCTGTTCTGTCTTTAATACTTTCTTTGATTTCCAAAGACTGTTGGTTGTAACGCATCGCCAAATCATATCTTTTTTGAGTAAGATAGACATTTGCCAAATTGTTGAGGCTGGCAGCCAACGCCATTTTTTCATTTGTTTCCTCCCTCAATTTAATAGCCTGTTGGTAATAAGATATAGCTTTATCATAATTACCTGCATTGGCATTGAACAAGCCTAAGAAGTGTAAAGATAAACTTTGTGTTTTTTTATTATTAGCTTTTTCACTGATAGTCAATGCTTTATGTACTAAAGGTAGTAAAGTGTCGGGCTTAGTATTTCTATACTGCTGGGCAATGTTAATCAATAATGTAACTTTTAAAGAGTCATTGTTCGTTTTATGAAAAGTCATGCACAAGCTATCCAAAATTCGTTTATTTTGGGCTATGGTCATTTGTATAGTACAAATGAAAAAGAGTACGAACCATAATTTAGTTTGCATGAGAATCTTAGATAAATAGCCCTACTACTGAAATATCATCACGTTGTGCTTCTGCTCCTTGGTGTGCTTGTAGTCTGCTTTCCAAAATGCTTTTTTGTTCTGCTAATGGCAAATGGTGGATAGTAAACAGCAAATCTTGTAAAATTTTTGAGCCAAATTTTTGCCTTGCAGCATTGTTTTGGTCACCAAAACCGTCTGAAGTAAAATAGAAGACACTATTAGGGCTTACAAATGCCTCTTTGTTCTGAAACTCTACCGAAGGGTTTTTACCTCCCAAATAAATTCTATCTCCTTGAATAGTCATAAATTGCTGATTCTCTACATAATACATGGCTGTTTTTGCCCCTGCAAAGCTAATTTTAGTGCCTGTTGCTTGCTTTTGAAAGTAGCAAAGGCTAATGTCCATGCCGTCTGTGTTTCGAGATTCATCTTGTTTTAAGATTTTCCGAAGTGCCGAGTGGAGATTTTTAAGGATACGCGCAGGTTCATTGCTAATACCCTTTACGTTGATGGTTTCATGCAACAAGGTGCTGCCCAACATACTCATAAAAGCCCCCGGTACGCCATGCCCTGTGCAGTCTGCCAAAACAAAAATAGCTTCTTGGTCATTGATTTGTGAAAACCAATAGAAATCACCCGAAACCACATCTTTGGGACGGTAGATAATAAACAAGTCGTTAAAAAATGCTTGCAGCCTTTTAGTATCTGCCAATATAATTCCTTGAATATGAGAGGCATAGGCAATACTTTTGCCCAAAGTGTCAGATGTTTCTTTGAGTTTGGCGTAAGTTTCCTCAACTTCTCTTTTCTGTGCCTCCAAGTTTTCATTCAGCATGACCAACTCTTCTTGTTGTTGGAATAGCTCCTCATTCACTTGGCTCAGTTCATTGTTTTTGTGTGCAATTTCGTTTTGTTGTTGTAGAATCTCATCATTCTGTTTTGCCAATAGTTCTTTGGATTTCTTTTCTTTTTGTCTGCTGCGATAAATCACAGTTGCAATGACCAACATAAATGCCAAAGCCCCCAAAATTGTGTATGAAAAATAACGTTGCTGTTTTAGTTGTTGTTCATGTTCCAGTTCTTTCTTTTCTTGTTCTATTTTGCTTTTTTCTTCTTTGTAGGCAAACTCTTTGGAAAGTGCATTTTTGAGATTTTTTTCATTTTCTATGCTGTCTTTCCAAAAAATATACCTTCTATGACTTTGATAGGCAGCATCATATTTGCCCAATTTTTCGGCAGCAATACTTTTTTCATAGTGAGCTTGCATGGCGTTTTCTGTATTGCCTATTTTCTCTGAAAGAGCCTGTCCTTTGTCTGCCCACTCGTAGGCTTGCTGAAACTCACCTTTGGCATTGTAATAATGAGCAAACAAGCCCTGAAATTGACTAATTTTATCATTTGATTTTGTTTCTTCAATAGCCTTCATGCCTCTTTCTAAATAGGCTAAACTTTTCACAAAATCTTTTTTCTCGTCAATATACATCTCGGCTAAAATGGCAGAGGCTACAGCAATATTGTTTTGAAACTTGTTTTTCTCGGCTATTGCTAAACCTTTTTCTGCCTTTTCTATAGCCAAAGCCGTTTGTTTGAGTTCATACAGACACGAAGCTAAATTGGCTAAGGTAAGGCTTAACCCCTTCAAATCTTTTGCTTTTTCTTTGAGTGTAATAGACTTTTCGTAGTAGCTTTTTGCTTTTTGGTATTCTCCTTGATTATAGTAAATATTTCCTATGTTGTTGTAATTGATGGACATACCTTTCAGGTCGCCTGCTTTTTCGTCCATTTGTAGCCCCAAATAGTAGTTTTCTATGGCTTTTTGGTAATTACCTTGTGTTCTGTAAATTACGCCTTTGTTGGTATAGCAACGGGCTAAGTTCTTTGTATCTTTATATTTGAGGGCTAAGTCCAATGCTTTTTGGTGGTAAAACAGTGCCGAATCATAGTTGCCTTTGAGCCGATAGTAAATACCAATACCATTGAATATTTCAGTGAGATTAGACCAGTCAAAACTTTTTTGAGAATATGGCACAGCCTTTCTGAGTCCGTTCAATGTTTCTTCGCCCTCTTTGCCTGTGTTTATACGGAAATAACAACGTCCCAGACCTTTTGCATAGTTAGTTTGTAGGGCAATAGCCAATGCTTTTTCTTTGTAGTAGTTGATAGAGTCTTTGGGACAAACGTCTGCAATTTCTAACAACAACAGTACCTTTGTGGTGTCTGCTTGTGGTTTTTGCAGGTGGCGGTAGAGGCTATCTTTTACATTGCTTTGAGCCAAAGCAATGTGATGGACTCCACAAAAAAGTGAAAGTAAGAGTAGGACTTTTTTCATGAGGTATGGTAGGATATAGGTTGTATAAAAATAAGGACTTAAATTCTTATAAGTAATGGGAAAAAATAAATGTACCACAGACTTTAGTCGGGGACGCCTAGTCTGTAATCTCTTGACAATCAAAGACTCACAGACTAAAGTCTGTGGTACAATATTATCAATTAATTAGTTACTCTTACTTAGAATGAATAACCAATAAGGCTATATAATTTTGCACTAAATATAGTAAATAGTATATATAGCTATAAGCTAATATAGATTCTTTTTTGGTAATATACGCTACACTTAAAAATGTATCAAGCAGATAGGTTTTAGTTTATTTTTTAGTAAACTAAAACCTATTTTGATATTTATTACATTATTCCACTACTAATCTTTGCGTAGTGCTTTGTTTGCCATCTTGTACTCGTATTAGATAGACACCAGCAGCTAATTGGTTCACATTCAAATTAATGCGTAAACTTGAAGTCTGTGATATTTCTTTGTAAACCTCTCTACCCAAATCATCTACGACTACTAGTTCAAGCAACTCTGTACCATTCGTAGATGATTGGTAGCTAATGACTGTTGTCTGTTTGGCTGGGTTTGGATAGATTTGTAAGCCATTAGTAGCCTCATTGTTTATTGCCAATGTTTCTGTAGTTATAGCCTTATCAGCCATTGGTGTTAGCAACTGGAAGTTAGCACCATTAAAGTAATTTTGGAGAGTACCATTGCACAAATACCACACTCGACAACCATATTGTTGCCCTGAAGTCAAACCTTGATGTGTACCTACTAACAACTGTATTTTACTACTGTCTTTGGCTACTGTATAAATTGTGTTTGGGTCTGTTACATTCCAATATTGTACCCAATAACTACGTCCATTTGTTTCGGGGTTGTTTGTGCCTGAGTTATTAGGCAACCAATCTAACTTTGCTCCCCAAGACCTTATGTTACTCACATTTATAGCCGTAATAGCTGTACCACAGTTGCCATATATTGCTGGTACGGTAAATGCTTGCCAAGCACTGAAAGTAGAAGCATTGCCATTGGCACAGAAAGTTTGTACTTTGTATTGGTAGGTTTGGTTGCCATTTAGCCCTGCCCAAGTCATAGAAGTTGCATTGGTACTACGTGCATGAATTATCCCGTCTGGCAACATCAAGTGTACCATGTATTGTGGTGAACCCGAAGCACCTGATGCACCACTCCAAGACACCGTAGCATCTGCTAAATTAGCTGCTCCTGCTGTGTAGGTTACCGCAGGGAAGGTGTTAGGTGCTAAACAAGCTGTAGCTGCTCCTGTGGTAATATAAAAATTATCACCATATTCTCCTAAACTGTTTGCTCCACAATTACCTCTCACCAAAATTCTATATTTAGTTGTTGGTTTAGGG
This sequence comes from Cytophagales bacterium, assembly GCA_947457925.1. Taxonomy (GTDB): domain Bacteria; phylum Bacteroidota; class Bacteroidia; order Cytophagales; family Thermoflexibacteraceae; genus JAAFKA01. The sequence continues at coordinate 21,730 of CANGYA010000005.1, forward strand.
AAATTAACAGTTGCAGAAGTGCTTGTTACCGTAATCACTTGTGCAGTGCCAGCTACAGGAATTGGCGGAGTAGCTGCATCTACCTCTACCGTAAATATTTGATAGTTAGTGGCATTTGGTACGGCATTCCATTGAATAGTTGCTTGTAGGGCAGTTACATTAGAAGAAGTGATGTTAGGTCTGATACAATCTGCACCTGCATTCCCACTATTTACATTGCTATTGGCTAATACCCAGTTAGACCAAGTAACACCATTGCAACGGGCTTGCACATAAATTTCATAGTTTTGGTCATTGTCCAAGCCGATTAATTGGTAAGTTTTTGCCCCTGTTGTCAATAAACTTGTGGTGTTACTCAAATTGACACGAGTAAATTCTGCTCCCGAACCCACCAATCTATAAAGTACATCTACTCTGTTGTAACTAACAGGGTTTGTCCAATTTACATTGATAGAGCTTTGTCCATTAAAGGCTGTTCCTGTAGAGGCAGAGGCAGTTGTTGGGCTGCTACAAGCTGTCAATGTATATGTACCTGCATTTAAGGTACAACCGTTGTTATTAATGACTAAATTGCCTGTAGTGGTATTATCACCTACTTGTAAAATAACTCTTGAAGTGCTATAATACCACATTCTACGAATAACCACGCCATTAATAGTGTAAGCATTAGCTACAAGTGGTAAGTTACTACCTTGTATTTCGATACGAGTATCAATACCACCACTCAAAGGCAATACACTTGTTACAGAGGGCGTAACAGTGCCTACTGTACCTGTTACAGCTACGTTTTGGGTGGTATAACCCGTAGAAGCATTGCCAATATTACCAGTAGGAGAACCCGTAGCTCCACTTGTTAGGCGTACAAAAATAGGGGTGCTTGCTACAGCACCTGCCGTAGGTGTTAAGGACAAAGAATTGGTATAACCACTACCTGCCGATAACGAAACTTCATAACCTGTAGGTGGAGTAACAATTAGATTAGCTGTAAGTCCTGTACCACTTACATTGTAACTTTGTGCTGCTGATGGTGTACCTGCACAAGTTTGGAAGGTATTTAATGTGCCTGTAGTTGTAATACCTCCCGATACAATGATGAGTGTAAAAGACACTACGGCAGATTGACAAGTGCTTGTTCTTACGACCAAATCAAAGTTATATGTACCAGCCACTAAACCACTTGGTAAAGGAATACCCGAAATTGTACCTGCACCTGCATTGAACGTATTGGTGGTATTTCTTTCCACAAAATTTGGAAGTGGAGTAGGGGAGCTTGTTGTTAAAGTATATCTTGTTGGAGAGCCTGTAGTAGCTGTGTAAGGAATACTAAATGTAGTGGCAGAGGTACTAACACTTGGGACTGTACCCAATGTAATAGTAGGATTTGTGCCACTACTTGCCCCAGACGAGGAAACTGCCATAGATTTTGTATCTGTACTTGTGCTTGTATGCGTAATTTCTGAACCAGCCGTTACAGTCCCTGTGGCACGTACATAAATTACTGTAGTGTTTACTGTACCAGCCGTAGGGGTAAGGGTTAGCGTATTGGTATAACCTGTTAGCGGAGATACAGAAATTTGAGTATTAGTTGGTGCAGTAATCACAATATTACCCGTTAAGTTTCCACCATTTACTTTATAGCTTCTTTCACAAACACTTGACAATGAACCTAATTGATTTTGAGAATCAGGAGAACCACTTGGCATCAAGGCTGTAAGCACTATATAAGGTCTTGTGGCTACATTCCAACTATACGTTAAACCACTTGCTGGTTTTACCGCAGTAGAAATAGTACATCTGTCTGTACTTACAGAGGTTGAAGGAAATAACTCACCAGCCGTAGTTGCAGACCAATCTGTAGTAGTGGTGCGAATGTTTAAGTTACTAAGAGAATTGCCACGTAAACCAACTACAGGGTGTGTGGCAGGGGTCGTTGTACCTGTCAAAGTAAAGTTGCCATAAATTACTCTAATTTGGTTGCTTGTTTCATAGAGTTTAATCTGAAAATTGATTTCTTCATGTTTAACATCGCTGATGAGTCCATCTCTACGCACATTTTTCCATTGTACCGTTAAAACTCTGTTGGGGGCAGTACCTGTGGTTACATAGCTAATTTCATCGCCATGTACTGCCTCTACATAATCGGCTGTCGTAACAGCTACAGTAGTAGCTGCTGATAAAGTAATTGTTTTGGCTACAGTGTTAATACTTGTTACAGTACCAAAATCATAGTTAGTAGTTGTGCTTGTTTGTGTAAAGAAAATTCTATCACCTACCTCAATGCCATTTACGTTTTCCAACGTAAGAGTCGTACTACCAACACTTGCACTGGCTGTAGGCACTGTAAGCCAAGCTGTACCAATTAAACGACCAAAAGCCGAAATAATGTTGTTGGTCATAATAGATGTACCCGAAGAAACTGTACTTGCGGTCATGCCACTACCTAAGGTAATGAAACCATTTGACGAGATAGCAAAATTTGTATAGACTGTTCCATCATAAGTAAAATTAAAACCAATCGGAAAACCTTGACTGCCTCCCGTAGTCGTAATAGGCGGTGTGCCAGCCCCGTCTGTGCTTACAAATACTCTGTCCTTAAACGGTGTAGTTGCTCCTGCCGGTAAGCTCATGTTTGTACCACCCGAAATAGCCGTATAGGTTGTAGTAGATTGAGAGAAATTGTAATTCTCTACTTGTGCCAAAGCACCTTGTGTAAATAATGTACTTGCTGCAAGGCAGAAAAGTAACTGAATTAAGGTTGAAATTTTCATTGTGGTAAGGTTTGTCATGAAATAGGTAATAAACAAGAGGTGCATTGTGCTTATTTGAATTGTGTTACAGCACTGTACTATTTGTGTGAAATTTGTGTAACAAAAGTGGAGGAAACTTTACAGACGACAAAAAAGGCGTGGTATAGAAAAATACTACACTACTATAGTTTTTTTGTAGGGTAAAATGTAGTATATTTGGTTAGATTTTATTTTTTCTACAGCTATGAAACACCTTTATTTTTACTGCTTATTTTTACTCTTTTTATTTTGTAGGGTGCTTGTAGGGTATGCTCAAGCTCTTAATATACAACAACATATACAAAAAGAGTTGGCTAAGTTGTCTGCTGTCCAAAAATACCGTTCACAAGATTCTTTGTTTAATCAACTTTTCGAAGACCTTAAAAGCCTGACACCAGAAAAAGACCTTCCTTTGGCAGCTACTTACTGCTTATCTGTAGTCCAAAAAAATTATTCCAACCAACCCAACGCTGTAGCCAATGCTTACCAACTACTTGCCAAAGCCCAACATTTTGTAGATGCCACCCACCACATCACACAAATAGAGGCTGCTATCTATGAAGCCTACAGGTATAAATTGCAAATAGACCCTTGTGGGGCTGTCAATACGATAGGTTGGTTAGGACTTGTTTATACTCACGCCACCCAAAAAAGGTATGACGAGGCATTAGCCCTTTATGAAAAATATTACCAATCTGCATTGACTAAGAAGTGTTATGACGAAGCCGTTCATCTATTACTCGGAATTAGCAATAATATTTATCTAAGACAATTCAAATATCCTAATGCCTTAGAATACAAGCTATTAGCCCTTAAAATTGCGGATTCTCTACCTGTGTCTTTAGATACCAGAGTTGTTGTGCAAGAAGAAATAGCTTTGTTGCATTTTAAAGTACGCAATTATGAATCTGCTGCTCGTTTTTGGCATCAAACACTATCTTACAATCAAAAAAATGCTACAAGGGATTTACTACACAACTACAATAATTTGGGGCTTACCTACAGAGTAAGAAAACAATATGACTCGGCTATTTACTACTTCAATGCTACAGTTGATGCAGCTATCCTCCAAAAAGATACAATTTGGGTAGCCATAGCAAAAGGTAACATAGGAGATGTTTTTGTTTCCCAAAAAAAATATGCTCAGGCATTACCTTATATGGTGCAAGACTACAAAATAAGTTTGCAATACCAAGACTGGACAAATGCCTGTGCAGCAGGTTTAGAATTAGCTACCATTTATGCACATACACAAAGGTTAGACGAGGCTTTGGCGTTAATGGACAGTGTAGAAACCTTATTCAAAGCTCACCAAGCCACAATTCGTGAAATAGACGAGCATAAGTTTTGGGTTTTACAGGCAGGCATTTATAGTGATAAGGCAACAATTTTTAAGCAAATGCAAAGATGGGAAGATGCCTTTATGCACAAAGAAATGGCTTTTAAGTTACAAGATAGTATGCGGAAGTTCCAGCAAGGCAATCGGCTACAAGAAATACAAAACGACTATCAGCTCAAGCAAAAGGAATGGGAAAAAATATTGTTACAACAAGAAACGGATTTTCATAAGTATATAAATATTGCAGTAATTGTGTTGGCATTATTGGCTTTGGTAGCTCTATTAGCTATTTTAAGACTTTATCGGCTTAGACACCAACGCATACTTTTAGAAAAAGACAAGGCACAACAAGCAGAGCTAATGGCAGAGGAAAAACGCCGTAATGTGGAACTACAGTACCAATTAGAAAATGAAAAAAGTGAGGCTTTACAACTAAAATTAGCTGTGCAAGAGGAGGCAGCTTCTTTAAAAGAACAGCAACTTTTGCAACAAGAAAGGGAAATGACCCTAATAGCCATGAATGCAGCCCAAAAAAATGCGGTATTAGAAGAAGTCGTACAAAAATTACAGGAAGCAGGGCTACCCGAAAAATATACTTCTTTGGTCAAAGATTTGCAGAAAAGTTTGCAACAAAACATCAAACAAGAAGAAGATTGGCAGACTTTCCGTATTCATTTCGATAATGTTCACCCTACTTTTACCCAAAAACTTAAAAACAACGTCAAAAGTTTGACAGAGTTAGACCTTAGACACGCAGCCTATGTAAGAATGGGATTGACCACTAAAGAAGTAAGTAATATGCTGGGGCAGTCTATTCGCACTGTAGAAATGGCTAAATATAGACTCAAAAAGAAACTTAATTTGGGAGAAGAAGATGCTTTACAAGACTTTTTAAAAGCTATTTAATACTCAACTTTTTTTCCAAGAATGTAGATGACATATATCACCTATCAAGGTGTTATATGTCAATTTTTTTGTCCTATGAAATAAATAGTTTTGCCATTATATACCTTTTCAAGTACGAAAGTTGTTTAATAACTCTTTTTAACACTTACTTTAAACACCATAATTATGGACAAAACTATCATCATCATCGGAGCTGGTATGGCAGGTTTAGCAGCAGGTTGTTATGCCCGCATGAATGGCTTTCGTACTATCATTTACGAAATGGGTAACAGAACAGGTGGATTATGTACTTCGTGGAAAATGGGTAATTATACCGTCAATGGTTCTCTACACTGGTTAGTAGGCTCTGGCGAGGGCATTGGTTTACATCAAATATGGCAGGAATTGGGGGCATTAGAGGGCAAAGAAATTATTAACCATGATATTTTTTACCAATACGAAACGCATGACGGTAGGCGTGTGAGCCTTTATACAGATGTAAATAAATTAGAGGATTATCTCTTAGAAATAGCCCCGTATGACCATGAAGTCATTAGAGAATTGACCGCAGCCATAAGAACCATGATAAAATACGATTTGCCTACAGACAAACCCGAAGAACTAATGGGAATCGTAGATGGCATTAAAATGTTTTTTACAAAGTTTCCTTTGATGAGAAATATTCTTAAATGGGGAAATATTAGTATCAAAGAATTTGCAAATAGATTTTCAGAACCCTTAATAAAAGAAACTTTACTGAATTATTGGCATCCTGAAATGTCTATGTTGGCAGTTGTCTTTACGTTGGCGTGGATGCACAAACGCACTGCGGGCTACCCTGTAGGTGGTTCTTCTGCCTTTATAGAAAATATAGAAAAACAATATTTGGCTTTAGGCGGTAAAATTCATTACAATTCCAAAGTAAAAACAGTATTGACCATAGAAGATTGGGTGTATGGTATAGAATTAGAAAATGGCGAAAAGCACGTTGGCGACTATGTAATTTCGGCAGCAGACGGCTATTCTACTATTTACAAAATGCTGGATAAGCATCTTATCCCAACAGATTTAAAAGAAAAATATAATAAACTCAAACTATTTCCGCCTGTAGTCATGGTGTCTTTGGGCATAGATTATGATTTCTACCACATTGCACATTCGGCAAATGGGCTGAATTTTCCTTTGGAATACCCATTTAAAGTAGATGATAAACACGAAGTTCGCCGTCTTACCTGCCAAATTTATAACTACGACAAGACATTAGCACCCACAGGCAAAACTTTGGTAACTACCTTAATAGATTCCGATTTTGATTATTGGAAAGGCTTATATGCAGACAAAGAACTTTACAATGCTGCCAAAGATACCATAGTGTCTGCGGTGATTCATAATTTGGAGCATCGTTTCCCGATGATTCGGCGAAAAGTAGAAGCCTATAACGTGGCTACACCCATTACGTATCACAATTACACAGGCAATCATCGGGGAAGCTACGAAGGTTGGCTACCAACTCCCGCCTCATTTCGGTTACAAGTACCCAAAGTATTGCCAAAACTACATGGCTTCTACATGATTGGGCAATGGGTAGAAATAGGAGGAGGCTTGCCTTCGGCAGCTCTTTCTGGTAAAAATGTAGTGCAGCTTATTTGTGATGCAGAAAAACAAACATTTCAGTCTTATCCTGCCAAAATGCTCTACAAATTAGCTAAATTGGCTGATGAATAGGCGTAGCTGATAATTATTAATTTTAATTGCCAATATCTTTGGAAAGCCCAAAGTAAAGTATATCTTTGCACCCTATTTCAAAAATCATTTAATTATTTTTATTAATGGATACTTTAAGTTACAAGACAATCTCGTTGGCTAAAGAAAAGGTCAACAAAGAGTGGGTGGTTGTAGATGCCCAGTCTGCAGTCTTGGGGCGAATTTCGACGCAAATAGCCCGACTTTTGAGAGGTAAGCACAAACCAAGCTATACACCTCATACAGACTGTGGAGATTTTGTAATTGTCATCAATGCCGACAAAGTTCGTTTGACAGGCAACAAGATGACAGACAAAGAAATCATCTCCTATACAGGTAATCCGGGTGGTCAGCGTGTTACTACTCCCAAACAGTTGTTGGCAAAACACCCAACTCGTTTGTTAGAACGTGCTGTACGTTTAATGTTACCAAAAAATCGTTTGGGTCGTCGTATGTTCACGCACTTGTACGTATATGCAGGTTCTGAACATCCTCATGCAGCACAAAACCCTAAAACTATTAAATTGTCGTAATCATGCAAACACACGGATATTATCACACTATAGGCAGACGTAAGACATCTGTAGCAAGAGTATATTTGAAGCCAGGTACAGGCAAAATTACTGTAAATGATAAAGAGTTAGCAGTGTATTTTCCTTCTGAAATCTCTCGTATCAAAGTAAACCAACCATTTGCTACTATCAAAGACAGTGCGTATGACGTAAAAGTAAACGTAGCTGGCGGTGGTATCACTGGTCAGGCAGAGGCAATCCGTTTAGGTATTGCTCGTGCTTTGTGCGAAATGAACCCAGAAAACCGTAAATTATTAAAGCCAGAAGGTTTCTTAACCAGAGACCCACGTATGGTGGAAAGAAAGAAATACGGCAGAAGAAAAGCCCGCAGACGTTTCCAGTTCAGCAAACGTTAATCGTTGGGGTGCAACGGCTTTGGAATTTATTTCATCTATTATTGCACCCTTTCAAAAATTTATCTTATCATCATTTTACAGAACAGTAATTTTGACTCGAAACTATGCCTGTAGTTGAATATAAACAATTATTAGATGCGGGGGTACACTTTGGACACCTTACCCGCAAGTGGAATCCAAAAATGGCTCCATACATTTTCATGGAGAAAAATGGTATCCACATTATTGACCTTAACAAAACACAAGCCTCTTTGGACGTAGCTACTGAAGCTATCAAGAAAATTGTACGTTCTGGTCGTAAAGTAATGTTCGTAGCTACGAAAAAACAAGCCAAAGAAGTAGTAGCCGAAGAAGCAAAAAGATTGAAGATGCCTTATGTAACGGAAAGATGGTTGGGCGGTATGCTCACTAACTTTGCGACCATTCGTAAATCTTTGAAAAAATTGCAGTCTATCGAGAAAATGACCAAAGACGAGGCTATTTTCAAGACATTGGCAAAGAAAGAAAGATTAATGCGTGAAAGAGAAAAAGAGAAATTAGATAAAGTATTGGGTGGTATTGCTGACCAAGCTAAATTACCTGCTGCTTTGTTTGTAGTAGATATTAAACGTGAACATATTGCGATTAAAGAAGCTCAACGCCTCAATATCCCTGTGTTTGCTTTGGTAGATACAAACTCTGACCCTACACAAGTAGATTTCCCTATTCCTGCAAACGATGATGCTTTCAAATCTATTTCTTTAATCACGCAAATTATTGGTAAGGCTATCGAAGATGCTTTGCAAGAAAGAAAACGTGAAAAAGACGAAAGCAAATTGAAAGAGGAAGAAAACGAAAAAAGAGAAGTAGTTGCGGAAGTAGTAGCTTCTAAAAAAGACGAAGAAGACGAAGAAAAATAGTCTTCCTCTTAATAAAACAAAAAAATGTACTCTCAAAAGGAGTACATTTTTGTTTTATTGATTTCTTTCTTTTTCCTTACCTTTTCTATGTAATTGAGAACCTTTGATGAATAGCATTGTTGCTGCTAAAATACTGACACAACTATATGCCACATAAGCATAATTGAAACTGCCGAAAAAAGCTGTCCCTAAAAAATTTGCCCACCAAAAAACACCCACAACTGACAAGAAAATCCCTATAAGAATCAATATATTTGCCCAAACAAGCCATTTATTAGGCTTTTTCTTAATGAATTGAATAGTTTTTTTGACTAAAAAAAATATTCCAACTGTTGCATACACAATTACTTGAAGAAAGAGAACTGTATCATCTTGCGTATTTGCAGCAGATTGTTGTGGTGGTGGAGCAGCTTGTGTCGAGAAATAGTGCATAAGTAATTGTATTTCAACCAATACGAAACCATAGAGAAAATGTAACAATGGTTGATGCTGTTTTTTAGACTAAAATTCAATTATTAAATATTTTAATTTCCCCCGAAAAACTTTTACCTTTGTGCCAAAGACACAAAACACCATGAAAGACACTACTACGTTTGATATAGCCCCTGTATCGGACAAATACGAAAACTGGTTTTTGGACTACGCCTCGTATGTTATCTTGGAAAGAGCCGTACCCGATATTTATGACGGATTGAAGCCCGTACAACGCCGTATCATGCACGCCATGTATGAAATGGAAGATGGACGTTACAACAAAGTGGCGAATATTATAGGGCAGACGATGCAGTACCACCCACACGGAGATGCGTCTATTTCGGAGGCTATTGTGAATTTGGGGCAAAAAGATTTGCTCATAGACACACAAGGCAACTGGGGAGATGTACGCACAGGGGACGGGGCAGCAGCAGCCCGTTATATAGAGGCGAGGCTGTCGAAATTTGCCCAAGAAATTTTGTTTAATCCACAAACTACAGACTGGCAACTGTCTTATGATGGGCGTAAACGTGAGCCTATAGCCTTGCCCGTAAAGTTTCCTTTACTGTTGGCACAAGGCGTAGAGGGTATTGCGGTAGGTTTATCTACCAAAGTATTGCCCCATAATTTTTGTGAATTGATAAAGGCAGCCATAGAAATTTTGAAAGGGAAAACAGTGGAAATTTTCCCTGACTTCCTCACTGGGGGTATGATTGATGTAAGTGATTACAAGCAAGGCAGCAAAGGCAGCAAAGTGAGAGTACGTGCCAAAATTGAAGAATTTGATAACAAAACATTGATTATCAAGGAAATACCTTTTACAACAACGACAAGTTCTTTGATGGAAAGTATTGTCAAAGCCAATGATGCTGGGAAAATTAAAATCAAAAAAGTAATAGACAACACCGCCAAAGACGTAGAAATTCAGGTGCAGTTGGCAGCAGGCACTTCGCCAGATGTTACGATTGCAGCCTTGTACGCCTTTACGGACTGCGAAGTGTCCATTTCGCCCAATGCTTGTGTGATTGTGAATGACAAGCCCCATTTTTTGGCTGTGAGTGAAATTTTGCGGGTAAATACTTTGCAAACACAAGACTTGTTGCGTCAAGAATTGGAAATTCGTTTACACGAATTGAAGGAAAAAATCTTGTTTTCTTCTCTGGAAAAAATCTTTATTGAAAACAGAATTTATCGTGATATAGAGGAGGCTACGACTTGGGAAGAGGTTTTGCAACGTATAGACAAGGGGTTAACTCCGTACAAACCGCAGTTTTACAGAGAAATTATACAGGAAGATTTGCTAAAATTGACGGAAATAAAGATTAAACGAATTTCTAAATACGACACTTTCCAAGCAGACGAACAGCTAAAAGGCTACGAAAAAGAAAAAGCCGAAGTAGAACACAACTTGGCAAATTTGACGGACTACACCATTAACTACTACAAAAATTTATTGACCAAGTACGGCAAGGGAAGAGAACGGAAAACGGAAATCCGCACTTTTGATACGATTGTGGCAACTAAAGTAGTGGCAAATAACCAAAAACTGTATGTGGACAAGAAAAACGGTTTTGTGGGTTATGCCTTGAAAAAAGATGAAGGTGTGGAAATGGTAGCGGAGTGTTCGGACATAGATGATGTGATTGTGTTTTTCCAAGATGGTAAATGCAAGGTGGTGAAGATAGCCGATAAAATTTTTGTGGGAAAAGACCTTATTCATGCCGAAATTTTCTACAAAGATGACGAGAGAAAAGTCTATAATTTGGCGTATTTAGATGGCGAAACAGGCATATCTTACGTCAAGAGATTTCAGATGGGTGGCGTAACTCGTGAAAGAGATTATGACTTGACCAAAGGCACAAAAGGCTCAAAATTATTGTACTTTACGGCGAACACCAATGGCGAAGCAGAGATTATTACGGTGCAACTAACCGCAGGTAGCTCTGCCAAAAATAAGATTTTTGACTTCAATTTTGCCGAATTAGATATCAAAGGACGCAGTTCGCAAGGCAATATTTTGACAAAATACCCTATTAAACAAATCAAACTGAAAGTAACAGGAGTGTCGACCTTGGGCGGACAGGAATTGTACTATGATGATACGATTGGTAAACTGAACAAAGATAAAAAGGGTAAATTATTGGGTACATTTGCTGGTGATGATAAACTATTAGTGATTAAGAAAGACGGTAGTTATGAACTTACCTCTTACGAATTGACTAATCGTTATCAAACTGATGAGGTGCTATGGATTACAAAATTTAATCCAGATGACATCATTTCGGCAGTGCATTATATAGGCGACCAACAGTTGTACTTTGTCAAGAGATTTAAAATTGAAACAACGACTGCGGGCAAAAAATTTAACTTTATTTCCGATTCGCCCAACTCTAAATTATTGTTGGCTACAACCAATAAAAACCCACAAGTAGAAGTACAATTTACCGTAGGCAAAGCTACTTCGGTAGCTACTTATGACCTCGATATGTTGGTAGAAGTGAAGGGTTGGAAGGCATTGGGTAATAAATTGACCAGCTATAACTTGAAGAAAATCAGGTTGTTAGGATAATTATTAATTTTCACAAGCTAAGGGTTTTGAGAAACCCTTAGCTTGATTATTATAATTTACTTTTCAAGTACCTGCATACCTTCGGTACAGTTTTTACACATTTCTATTTGCGACCTCGACACTAAGAGTTGTTGCCTAAATTCCTGATACGCAGCCCCTTGCCAAATTTCTTTGAAAGTTTGCTGTTGCAAATCCCCCAAAACATAGTGGGCATCTTTGTCGAAACAACAAGGCACTACTTTTCCGTCCCAAGTAATGACACAAGACTGCCACATTCGCCAACAACTATTGTCTAAGGCATTTTTGATTTTGTACGTTCCATCACTTTGCTGGGCATACCTCGAATATTTGTCTATGGTCGGTATCAACGGCGAACCCTGCTCGTAATCATAGATTTGTGCAGTTTTTAGTTGCACGCCATCTACGCCCAAAGATTGGGCTAAGGCATAGACTTCGGGAATTTGGTGTTCGTTGGGTTTTACTACCAAAAACTGAAAAACGACTTTGGGCGTTGTGGCTTTGAGTTTTTTTCGCCAATGCAATATATTTTTTGTGCCTTCTATCACTTTTTCCAACTTTCCGCCTATTCTGTACTGTTGGTAGGTGTCTTGGCTCGTGCCGTCTAAGGAAATAATCAACTTGTCTAAACCCGACTCTATGGTTTTTTGTGCGTTGTTGGGTGTCAAAAAATGGGCATTGGTAGAAGTGGCGGTGTAAACCCTTTTTTGATGAGCATATTTTACTAAGTCGGTAAACTTTGGGTGCAAGTAGGGTTCACCCTGAAAATAAAACGTGAGGTAGCTCAAAGTTGGGTGCAACTCGTCTATGACTTTGTAAAACAATTCTTCGGGCAGCATACCCGTAGGGCGTGTAAAAGACCGCAAACCACTTGGGCATTCGGGGCAACGCAGGTTACAAGCTGTAGTAGGTTCTATCGAGAGAGCTATTGGCAAACCCCAATGCGTTGCTTTTTTGGTTTGGCGGGCATAGTAGTAGCTACTTAGCACTTTGGCTGCATTGAGTAGTTTTTGAGGTGATAAATGGTACATAAACAAGGTGTATATTCGTCTTTTTGAGAATGATTTGATTCCCAACTCTTTCGCATAAAGACGAAATATACACTATTTTGGTTGTATGCTGATGTGTGTCAAGCAAAAACTATTGAAACTTAATTAATATAGGCGGATTCTCCACTCTTTTCCAGATAAAATAGCCCATGATTATTACTGCTATGCCACCTACAGCAAGTATGCCTTTTTCGCCTAAAAATTCTATTAAGGCTTTAAATGCCCTTACTTTGGCTCTGCCTCCTTCACTTACCTCGCCATTTGCCATTTCCAGAGCCATATAGTAGGCAAAAGCTGTTGCACCTACGATAAAAGCCAGCCAAAATAGATGAGAAGTGATAGCCTTGAAGGGAGATAGTTTTTCTTCCGTCTTGTTGAGTCGTAAATGTGTGGTTAGAAAGTCAAAAAAAACTATTGTATCTGCTTCATTATCAAATGAAAAGTTACAACTAACGGGTAAGCCCAAAGAGTTTTTGTAGTTGATACAAATTTCGTTGTCATTGTCTTCTTTGGTAATGTTGGTGATTTTGTCAAATTTTACCTCTGTTTTGGTATTTAAGGTCAAAGTTTTTTGCCATGCTTCCTCAAAAGCTGCTGTGTCTTTGAAAGAAGCACTTGAAAACTGAAAAGAAGTGTCTGTAATGTATAAAGAGGCTATTTTTTCGCCAGATACATTGAAAATAATTGATGGTAAGCTCATTAGGTATTTTTGTAAAGTAGTAAAATGATTTTATGCAAACAAAAAGATACAGTACGTACACTATGTACGTACTGTATCTTTTTTGAGAAAGTTTTACTATTTTTCAAAAATAGTGTTATTTCATTCTTAGAGATTATTAATAGCTTGTAGCATAGACTTTAGTCTGTGTTTGTAACATATTCATAGTCAATCAATTAATTCACAGGCTAAAGCCTATGTTACAAAATTGGTTTATTGGATAGACTCATTAGTAATTTGGGCTATTTCTGTTGCACTTAAATTATATAGCTTGTAAACCAAATTGTCTATTTCTTGGTCGAGTGTAGTCATTATTTCTGACATATCAACTGCTTTGCTTTGTTGCTCCTTAAATATAGGAATGTAGTCAAATCTTTGCTTTGATGTAATTTTTCCTCCACACTTTGTAATTTCTTCCGTAAAATCTTTGAATGATAGTAAGTGCCAATCGTACAATTTATTAGATATTCTTTTAATCGTAAAATCAGCTTTAAATACTTCTAAAACATTTTCTTGAAATCCTACAAATTTTGCTTTATGATTGAGTAGTTGGCTTACTTTTTCTATAATAGGTGCTTGGGCTGCTGTAGTTGTTTGAATAATAGGTAGTTTTTTAGCATCATTTGGATAAAAATGTAGTCCTTCGCTTAAAAAATTATTAAAATACCATGTAATTAAAGAAGAATTTAATATGCCCAACAAAAAATAATAATGGTATTTTTGACTTTCTTCCATTATTATATCTTTTAATGCACTTTTGGCGGTAATATGTTCTGCTTTTTGTAGTTTATCATAACGGACACAGTTGATAACTGTATGACTATTGTAAAATCCTTTGTTGTCATACGCAAATCGTAACTTGTCTTTTACTACATTAATAAACATAATTTTCTCATTTTCAAATAGTTCTGCAAACATAGAATTATAATGACTATCTGGTTGATAATCTAACCAACCAAATTGTGAGAAATAATAACGGTCAATATTTTTACCTTCTAAAAAAGGCTTAAAGCCTATTTTTTTCTCTAAATGAATAAATTTGTCTTTGCCTTCATTGGTGTTTTTGTCATTAAGTCTTGCTCCATAAGCTACTAAACAAATCTTTTCTAATGGAATAGAAATATGATTTATTTTATCTCTTAAATCTAAAAAGCTATAAATATTTTTTGTTTCAAATCTATTTTCTTTTAGCTTTAAAAAAGAAGATTGAGGAACTTGAAAATAAGTAAATTCATTATCTCTTATAGCTTGTTCTCCGTTGGCTTTACTAATAATGGTTGGCTTGTGAGTAGGCAAGGAATTTTGAAAACGCAATACAATATTTTTTACAACAGCATCTTTGAAAATGTAAAAACTACTAAAATCTGTAATCTCACGAATAGCCGTTTGTTCTACCAATTCTTTTCGTGCTATTTCTCCATAATTTTGGTTGGTAAAGGCATACGGAATGATGAATGAAACCATACCACCTTGTTTAGTAATTTCCCTTGCTTTTTCTATAAAAGCCACATAAAGGTCTGTTCTGCCTTGACAAGTTCTATAATTTTCTAATAAAAACCTGCGAAATTTCTCTGGTATTAGTTCTATATTCACATACGGAGGGTTTCCCACCACAATATCAAATCCTTGATTTTCAAATACTTGTGGAAACTCCGCAGCCCAGTCAAACGCCAAAGGGGTAATATTTTTGTCATCAATCAAAGAGTTGCCTTGTTTGATATTAGGACAGAGGCACGCACTTTTTTCATACAATAATTTTTGACTAAGGGCTACAGCTTGCGGGTCTGTATCTACTCCAAATAAATTATGTGTTACAATATGCTTTTTCAGGTCGTCAGGCGTACTATAATTTGGAAATTTTGTAGAGTAACAATGCAACAATTCATCAAAACTTGTTAGTAGAAAAGCTCCCGCCCCACAGGAAGGGTCAAGTATCTTTATATGCTGTAAAGCCTCCAAAGGATTAGGACAATCTTCTAAATACGCACCTATAGTTTGCCTAAGCATATAATAAGCAATCGTATTAGGACTATAAAAAATGCCCTCTTGTTTCCTAAAATCCTTTTCCAAAGAACTTTCATAGCTTTGTATTTCCATCTTCTATTTGGGCTATTTCTTTTGCACTTAAATTATATAGCTTGTAAACCAAATTGTCTATTTCTTGGTCTGTTTGTACCAAAATATCATATACAGCTTTGGCTTCGGGTTGAGCAAACTCAAAATCTTCTTGTAGTTGTCGGCGTTGTTTGTAATAAGACTTGCCGAGTTGTATGCCAACTTTTTGCATTTCTGCCAAAAAACTATTAAAATCTAACAAGTACCAACTTTCTAATTTTTTAGTTAATGCACGTTTAGGTCGAATTTTGGCAGGCATCAGTGTAAACCAAGCCTGTTGAAGTTTTTGCAATTTTTTGCCTTCTGCTAATAATATGCTTACTTTTTCTATAAAAGGTTTTTGGGCTGCTAAAGGAATATCAGGTACAGGGAAATTACGAAAATCATCGGGATAAAAGTAATTTTCTAATCTATGTCGACGATAATTATTCAAATACCAATACGCATATTTTGAATTAATTAAAGCCAAAATATATTTTAAATCAAAATTATTAGATATACCTTCTAATTCTTGCCGTTTTTGAGCTATATCCGCAGCACTTTTATTGTTTTCTTCTGCCAAATGATTTTTAGAAATAGAAATTGTAATACTTCTTTCATTTACATTTTTTAAATCTATAAATCTTTTGAAAACAATGACACCATGATTACAAGTAATGCCTGTATTGTCATATACGCCACCTGTTACCATACCTCGCAAAATCTTTTCGCCTGTGTATAAGTCTGGGAAGGTAGGACGACTTAGCTTACTGGGTACTCTGTCCGTTCCCCATTCCAAATATTTTACTCTTTCTATTTCATATCTTTTCAAATCTTTACCTTCTACTATTGGTAAGGTATGTAGGTTAGTTTTTTTGAGAGATAAAATATCGTCCTTACCAAAAGCTCTTTTGTCTGCTACCTCGTCTGCATTAATTACCATACCTTTACTGATATAGCAAATGTTATTCAACAAAACCGTAGTTGTTTTTAGTTGAATATCCTCATAGACTTGGCGGAAAATCTTAGCTTTTCTATTTACAATTCCTTCTAAATCAATAATTTCAGAAGTAATAGCCTCAAAATCATCTTTATGGTAAATCTTTTTTACTTTGTTGGTAGGTGGTGCTTTTTTCACAGAAATAATGGTAGGAATAACACCAACACCTTTAAAAACCTCTATATTTTCGAAATAATCTATGCTGCGAATATCAAAGTTTTCACACATCCATTTTTGTAATTTTTCTGCATATTTAGATGTATTAATAGCATTAGAAGAAATAAAAGCAAAACTACCGCCTTGTTTCAACAGTTTTTTGAGGGCTTGTTCATAAAAAGCTGTCATCAAATCCCATTTTTCATACAAAAACTCATAATGGGCAGTAATCCATTTTCTTTCTTTTTGGTATTGTCTATCTTCTAAGTCAGCTCGTACATACGGCGGATTTCCCACCACAATATCAAACCCCTGATTTTCAAATACTTGTGGAAACTCCGCAGCCCAGTCAAACGCCAAAGGGGTAATGTTTTTGTCGTCAATCAAAGAGTTGCCTTGTTTGATATTGTTCGTAAGGTCAGACAAAGGCTCAACGGCATTGGCAGTTTGTAACCACAAAGACAGTTTAGAAATCTCTACACTTTCTCTGTTCAAATCTACCCCGAAAATATTGTTGAGAACAATGTCCTTTTTCAGTCGCCATTCCTCTTTTCTGTAAAGTTCTTTTCGTAGTCCCAACGCCACCATTGCCCGCACCACAATTTTCCATTCCGCCCATACATACTCAAAAACAGCCGTCAAGAAAGCCCCACTACCACAGGCAGGGTCTAAGACCGTCATTTTTCGCAGCACCTGTTCGTAGGCACGCCAATACGCTGCGTTTTCTTCGCCATGTTCCAGCAATAAGGCTTGTTTTTTCTCCTCCAGCCATTCGCCAATCGTTTTGTTCAAAATGTATTGTGTAATGTAGTTGGGCGTATAAAAAATGCCATCTTTTTTGCGTTTCGAGAGGTTGTCAAACACCGTAGAAAGTTGCGTGTCCGTAGCTCCGCCTTGTGCGTTAAGTTCCAACTTGGCTATTTCGGTGCGTAGTTCCTCCAAATCCGTAATAGATTGTTCAAAAATATGCCCCAAAATGCTCACATTCAACTCACTCAAAAAGTCGTGTTGCAACAAAAACTCTACAAAAGGTACGATATGACTGTCCCGCACCACCAATCTGTCTATCAAGTCATCTGCTTTGAACAGCCCACCGTTAAAATCTGGCACGTGAGAAGGCGAATACCCTTTGTCAAACGACACAAAAAGTTCTTGCAAAATCTCCCACAGTTTCGTGTCCTTGTGCGAATGTCTGAAAGTCAAACTCTGTAAACTATCTCGCAAAACGTCTATCATTGGTACGGTATCACGCACAAAGCACATGAACACTAATCTGTCCATGATTTTTTGCGTAGCCGACAAGACCTCAAAAGCATTTTCTTGTGGATTTTGTACCTGAATATGCCTAAACAGATTTTCGCGGTGCTGCCTATAATTGTTGTAAAACTCTTGTGTAATAGAAATTTCGGCAGCTCGTCTATCCGCAAATAAAATGTCTGTTGGGCTGTCTGAATTTTGTAAAAAAAGCCTATCTTTTTGCAGCAAAAAAAGTAATTTTTTGAAGTTACTAATCTTGTGAATAGGATTTTCCTCAAAAAGTTCTGTTATCAAAAACTCCTCGTACCGAATACTATCCGAAGCATGGTACAACCGAATTTCCACAAAGTTAGACACAATTACCCATTGGCAACTTCCGCCAAACTTAGGTACATACGCAAAGGCTTGTTCTACGGGTGAGCCTTTAAAGTCCTTACGGCGTTGTGGTTTGTCCAAATCTGTATGAGCATCTTTCAGTTCTATCACTGCCTTTACTTCACTTTGTATGCTTTGTGTGTTGGCATCATAGACAAAAAAGCCCAATGCTCCGTCTGCTTTGGTTTGGTCTTGTTCGGTTTTTACTTCCACTCTTATCTGCGTAGTGGGCAGGTGTTCTTGGTAAGGATAACCCAAAATTTCGCCAAAAAAAGTATGTAAAAATGGCGTTTGTAGTTCTTCTTCCTTCTTGGCATAAATCTGCTTAGACGCAATGAGTTGTTGCCATTCCCTGACCAATTTTACTTTGTGTTGGCGGTTTTCTACACCTATATAGAAAGGTTCTACAACATCTGTTTTAAAATCATTGGCAGAGAAAATGGGTTTGTCGTGCAGCATACCTAATGGCGTTATTAATTATTGATTGACAAATATAAAGAAAGTCTTGTAATTTGTATAGTAATCTTTACAAAGGTTTTTGTAATCATTTTTACTTACAAATGCCTCTAAACTCTTAGGACTTTCTTTAGGCGTAGCCTTTTAAAAACAATTTTCCCACTACAAAAATTATAAATTTTTATAGTGGGAAAATAATACCAATGGAATAAAAGCAAAGACTATTTTTCTTTCACTCTTTCCATGTATTCGCCAGTTTTTGTATCCACTTTGATTAGCTCGTCAATATTGCAGAACAAAGGTACACTTACTTGCGCCCCTGTTTCTAATGTAGCAGCTTTGAGAGTACGAGTAGCCGTATCACCTTTGATACCGGGTTCTGTGTAAGTAATTCTCAAGACCATAGTACGTGGAGGTTCTGCAAACACAGGTACGTCTCCGTCAAAAGCTACTTCTACATTGATGTTTTCTTTCAAGAAGCCTGCACTGTCGCCAAACAATATTTCATCTACGTAGATTTGCTCATACGTTTCGTTGTCCATTAGCACCATGCTGCTGCCGTCTTTGTAGAGGTACTGTAGAGTTTTTTGTTCTACTCTTACTACCTCTACTTCTTCGCCAGAACGGAAACGGTATTCAGCTAATTTGCCTGTTTTTACGTTACGCATTTTAGCTTGGTAAAATGCACGCAAGTTGCCCGGTGTGCGGTGTTGGTATTCAAGAATTTGTACTAACTCGCCATTGTGTCTAATGAATGAACCTACGTTAATGTCCCCAGTATTCATAAAATATAATTGAGATAAAATGAATAAAATTTTAGGTATATTCTTTTGCTAAGAATGTATCACCTGATAGAAAAGAATAAAGTTTGGCTGCAAAAGTAGAAATTATTTTTTTAACAAGGTTGTTTTCAGGTAATAAAAGTTAGAGAATAGAGTTTGTAATGTATTCTTTCCTTTTAGCAAGGGTAGGGTAGGGGGGAGGCGTTGCTGTAGCATTCTAAAAAACAAACCTATAGATAATATGAGTGATATTTTTGATGAGTACAATAAAATGTGCCATTAGGCACTACATATATTGGTAGAAAAACAAGCCCCATTTCTATCCTTTTGCTCCTGAAGTATCAAAAAAGGGTGGTGGTGGAAGGTATTTTCTACCAATATGTAGTAGCCTAACAGCACAAAATAAAGATGTCAATAGAGTTTATGAATAATTTGTATAACAGACTTTATTCTGTTTTTAAGTATTTGAAAATCAATAGCTTGCACAGACTAAAGTCTATGCTACAACAATTATTCATAAACTCTTAATACTTTTACTTTAGCACTTATGCCTCCTTTGTGGGTGTAGTCAAAGTAGGATTTTCTATTACCAAAAATGTCTTTTGTTTCACTAAAATCGTAGCTACACCCAAGAAAATAGCCGAATCAGCCACATTGAAAATAGGCCAGAAAGCATAATAATCTCCACCAATCAAAGGGATATTTTCGGGCAAATGTCCTTTCCAAATATCCAAATAAAACATATCAACCACTTGACCATAAAAAAGAGGGTAGAAAAATGGCGGATTTTCCATGTATTGGGCATTGTCTAACCAAATACCATAAAACGTACTGTCCACCACATTACCAATAGCTCCGCCCAAAATAGCAGCCATGCACCAAACAAAACCAATGGGTGCTTTAGTGTTTATCAAGTGGGCAATGTACCAAGTAATAGCTATGGTAGAAATCAAACGGAATACGGTTAAAAAGACTTTGCTACCAATCTGTAAGCCGAAAGCCATACCGGGGTTAAGGGTGTAGTGCAGTTTGAACCAGTCGCCAAAAACCAAAATTTCTCCTGAAGTCCCCATCACCATGTTGTCATGTACCCACAACTTTACGGCTTGGTCTATAAGAATAATTGCCAATGCAAAGGCATAGAATTTTGCATATTTCATTGTTGAGCTGTGTTATTTTATGTTGAATTTCACAAATTTTGCTGATAAACTGCCCTATTCTCGGCTTCTGTAGTGGGCTGATGTTTTATATAGGTGTCAATTTAATTAGCAAAGTTACGTAGATTTTGAGAAAATAAAATAGGAACGGCTGTTAAAAACTGTTGCTTGCTATATGTAACAAGTAATATTCTTAGTGCCAAGAAACAGAGGCAACGTAAACCAAAAAGTTGTGCCTTTGCCTTGCAGACTTTCTACACCTATATCACCACCATTTTTTTCTATCATTTCTTTACAAAGCAACAGCCCCAAACCTGTACCTTTTTCGCCAGCAGTACCATAAGTCGTAAAAGTTTGCCCCTTGCCAAAGAGCTTGCTTGCATTTTCAGCACTCATTCCTACGCCTGTATCTGTAATGCTTACTTTCAGCATTGGCGTTGTGCTTTGCAATACGTCTTGGCTACTTACCGTAATGCTACCTCCTTCTGGTGTAAATTTGAGGGCATTGCCAATCAGATTGCGTAGCACCAGCCGAATGTGGTTTTCGTCTGCGTAGGGTTGTTGGCTGTGTTGGAAACTTGCAAGGAGTTGAATGGTTTTATTGTTGGCTATTACCTCAAATAAGGCAAAATGTTCTTGCACAAGTTCTTGTATCACAAGTTCTTGAGGGTTTGCATCTATACGGTTCATCTGTGTTTTTGACCATTGCAACAAGTTTTCTAAGGTGTTGTGCATATTTTTCACGTTGCGTTGCAGGTCTGGAGCAAGTGCTTTGAATTCCTCCTGACTGATGTCGTCATCTGCCACTAAATCCAACAGTCCCATTAAAGATGCAACAGGGCTACGGAGGTCATGCCCTATGATAGAAAATAATTTGTCTTTAGTCTTATTAGCAATACTTAATTGCTCGGCTTGGGTTTGTATCTCCTCTTTTTGTTGGTTGATGGCGGTGCTTTTCACTCTAATATCCTGATTAGCAAGAGATAGTTGGGTATTCATTTTTTTTAGTTGTTGGCGGTTGCGAATAATCCAAAACAAAGATGCCAAAGCCCCTAAAAGAGATACAGCAACCAGCCAAATAATGGTAGTTAAAAACCGTTGATGTTCGACTGCTTGTTGAGCCTCCAAATCTTTCGTTTGATTCTCTATGCTTAGTTTTTCTGCCTCAAACTGCGTTTTTTGGGCTATCAACAATAGACTGTCTTGCTTGTGTTTATCTTTTTCTTGGCGTGCCAAAGCAAAAAATCTATCTGCTTCGGCTTGTTTGCTAATAGCAAGTTTTGCATTTTTTTCTTTTTCTATGACTATCTGTTGGAGTTCGTTGTTTTTTGCCAACAACAAATTACTTTGCTCCAAAAGACTTTTGTCCTTTGCCAATAGTTCTTGACTTTTGTTTAATAACTCTATTTCTTTTGCTTTACGTTCTAATTCTGCCTTTGATTCCAAATTGGCAATAGCTTTAGCTTTTTCAGTATTAATAAGGCTGTCATTAATGGTTTTATACAATTCATAATATTCTAATGCTTTTGCATATTCGCCTTTAAGTTTGTAGGTTTGGTAAAGGGTTTCACTCAGAAAACTCGTTTCTACAGGAGCTTTTATTACTTTTGCTATCTCTATACCTTTTTGTGCATAAGCTATGCTTTTGTCATATTCTCCATTTTGTTGGTAGATTTTAGCTAAGCCATTCTGAGTATAAGGAATAGCCCATTTATAATCAATTTCTTCTTTTATCTTCAGACTTTTTTCATAAAATGCTATAGCTTTTTCTAACTCTCCTTCTTGGCTATAAATGTCGGCTATATTATTTAATGTTTGGGATTCATTTTTTTTATCACCTATTACTTCACTTATTTTCAAGCTTTTTTGATAATATTCCAACGCCAAAATATATTTTTTTTGTTCAAAATAGATACCTCCCATACTATTCAAATTTGTAGCAACCCCTTTTTGATTATCTACTTCTTCGTTTATTTTTAAACATTTTTGTTGGTATTCTAATGCCAATTCGTAGTTCTTTTGAAGTTTATAGATGTTGGCTATATTTTGTAAAGGCACAACTACACTTCGTTTAGCCCCTATTTCTTCGCGTATTTTTAGACTTTTATGGAAATATTCCAATGCCAGAGGGTAATTACCTTGTTTATAGTACACATTTCCCACACTGTTACTACTGATGGCTATAGCTGCCTTATCTTTCATGTCTTCACGTATTTTCAGGCTTTTTAGATGGTATTCTAATGCTGAAGCATAATTAGCTTGGTAATCATACACAAGCCCTATGTTATACAGACAGGTGCCAATATTTTGTTTACTTTTGTTTTTTTCAAAACAAACAAGTGCTTTTTCATAGGCAATGAGTGCATCTGGGTACTTATATTTGACAAGATTAGCAGTTCCTATTCCCATATAAGCATATCCACGTCCCTCTGCAAAGTTGATGGCTTCACTAATTTGTAACACTTTTTGGGATAAGGTCATACAAGTATCAGGTTTGTTATTGCTGTATGCCTGAGCAATAGAGCCAAGTGCTAAAATACGTATAGTATCATCTTTACTATTGTTATAGACGTATTGCAAACTATCCACAAATTTTTTGTCTTGTGCATAGCTACAAAATATAATGCCCAACCATAAGCCAAGTAGCAGTATTTTTTTCATAGAAAATGATTAAACATCTTAAATTAGAAAATTAACTGAACCCCCAAAAATATTTTGAAATAAATAGGTAGCAAAGGGCATTTTTCCTACTTTTGATTACCATTACGAATATTGGTAGCCATCAAAAAAGTGTTGCTACATACTACTAAAAAATACTTTCCAAGTCTAAAAGACTTGGAAAGTATAAAGTGTCATTAAAGGTTTTTTAAGAACTATCTAAATATTTTGTAGAAAATATTTTGCAACTAATCTATGTAAACTTATGACAAGTGTCTTAATTATGTCTATCATTTTTAGTGTGCCAATAGTGGCTATTTTGTCTGGCACTTATATTAAAAGCCGAAAAATGGCTTTGGATAAGGGCGGAGTGGACAAAGCCGAATTAGAAACTCTCTTAAGGGCATTGACCAAACTAAATGATGAGAACCGCCAACTCAAGCAAAGAGTAGAGAACTTAGAAACTATTGTGGCTACACCCGAATACTTAGAGAAAGTAGCAGAAAGAGAATTAAGTGCTGCCGCAGAAATAGAAAAATTAGCGAAGTTATTGAAGAAAAGTTCTTAATAAATATGAAAAAAATAGCTAATTTCGGTAAAAAAATAGGACTCTGTATTGCAATATTATTTTTATTCAATGCTTGTCTTAATGATACACCTTCGCCTACTATCAATGCAACAGGGGTAGATGAAACCAAGTTGCTGCAATTAGTCAATGCCTTACGCCAAGAAGGTTGCACTTGTGGCAATACGGTCATGTCCGCAGTGCCACCAATCACATGGAATAATCTGTTGGCAAAGGCAGCCTACGACCACAGCAAAGACATGAACCAAAACAACTACTTTTCGCACACCTCAAAAGATGGACGCAACCCCGCCCAACGTATCTCTGCCGTAGGCTACAGTTGGACAAGTTATGGAGAAAATATAGCGAAGGGCTACCCCAGTGAAGAAGCCGTAATAGACGGTTGGAAAAAAAGTGAAGGACACTGCAAAAACATAATGGGCAGTAGTTTTACTGAAATGGGCGTAGGACGTAGTGGAGAGTATTGGACGCAGGTTTTCGGGGGAAGATAGGCTATTTAATCGCATCTTCTAATTTCTTTTCCGCCTTTTCATAATCCTTTACAATATCTTGCAAACGAGTTCTTTCGGCAGTATTCAGGCGTGTCGTAAACGTGGCAAACCTTGTGAGGGCTGCATTGGCAGCATCAAAGTCACGTTTAATTTCGTGAATACTTTTCATACGACCCTCCAAAGGTAAAAATCTTTTTTCTACTATCCTTTGCAAACTATCTGCCCTTTTGCGTTGCACCGTAAATTGTGTTTCTATCAAACCAATGTCTTGTTTTACGCTGTTGATTTGGGCAATGGCAGTGGTCGAAATGTCTGAAATACCTTGTTCTTTTTCGCCAATTACACCTTTCAGACTGTCGCCCATACGTTCTAATCGTATTCTTTCATCTTCTAATAACTTTGCTTTTTCGTCCAATTTATCATGTTCTGTTTTAAGCAAAGCATAGTTCACTTTTTCATTAAATAAATAAGAACCTACAGCCACAGCTACCAACAACACCGCCACAATGGACATATTGACAAATTTTTTCCTATTCTTTTCTCGCTGTTCCGTTTCTTCTTTGGCTTTTTCGCTATTGGCTATAAACTGTCTTTGCAGGGCAGTGGGCAGTGGTGTTTTACTTTTCTCGTCGGTTTCTTTGAGCCAAAAAATAGCTCTGCTCAACTCACTTCCTCGTAACAGCAAAGCTACATCTTGGTTTTTTTGTTGCCATTCGGCTGCTCGGTTTGCCCATTTGGTGTGTTGTTGCACGTAGTCTTTGTCGGTGTCTATACCCCTAATCAACTCACTGAAAACGTGCTGAAAGTCTGTATTTACTGCATCTATCCACTGAATAGCCCGCAGAGGTTTTGGCAAAGCATTAACATCTGTGGGACGTACTAAAATAGTAATGAACCTTTTGTTCAGTTCTTGGGCAAAATTGACTTCCTCTATGCAATATTTAGAATCAACCGAATCTGGTGAGATAATAAATACAATGTTGTCGGCTTCGGCAATGCCATTGTAAATTTCTTGCTGGAAATTCACACCTGCCGAAATGTTTTCCTGGTCAAACCAAGTCGTTTTGCCGTAAATTTGCAATTCATTGTTGAGCAAACGAGCAAAGTCGCCATCAGTACGAGAGTAAGAAATGAAAACTTCTGTGGACAGCAAGCCTTTTTTATTCAAACCCTCCTCAATAAATTGGTTGTGCAAGGGTAGGGGAGCTTGATTACTACGGTTGCGGTTGATACGCAACCAAGTTGCAGCATTTTCCAAATGATAGCCTCTCAACAAAATGCTTTGATTGTAGTTTTGCTGTTCCCACCGCAAAGCCTGTACTAACAAAATTTTATGCTCACGATAATACAACATATCATCATCTAAAACCCTAAACAGAGCATCTGCTACGGCTTCTTTGTCATCAAGAATGGTCGTAAGAGACGTTATCAACAAATCCTTGACTGTTGGGTGTAGTTGGTAACGAGGCACATCTTCTACCAACACAGGCACAATTCTTTTGTTCAATTTGGCTGCATATTCCAACTGTTTGAGGCAGTCATCTTGCAGACTAAGGTTGTTAGAAATTACCAAGAGAAAATTGTCTGATTTCTCGATGCCTTCTCTTACGGCTACCTCATAGTTTGTACCAATATGAAAATCTGTGGCATACGTCCATGTCGTACAACAATACCTTTGGAGGGCATTGTTGATTTTATTCACTGCCTCTGCGTCTTCTTTGGTAGCTGCAATGAATACGTCATGTAGCAAATTTTCGGCATTTTCCCTCGAATCACAAATATATTGGCACACCAAATCAGACGGAGAGCAAGGTGCTTGTGTCGTTTCAAACTCTTGCAATAGCCATTGTTCTGCCTCTGTCCGAGATTTATCTACTAATAAATATTTTGTATTTTTTCTTCTTTCTTCCCAATCTAAGGCTTTGTTTAGTAATATAGTGTGTTGTTGTACGTAGTCTTTGCAGTGGTTAATGATAGAAAGAAGGTCTATGATTTTGTTATCAAACAAGTCCTCATTGTTCATATACACCCAATTCAATTTCTGAATGACAGGGTGCATGTAGTCGTTTACTTCGCTGTTGCTGGGCATTTCGTAGAGTATCGGAATGATACGTTTGCCACACGCCACTGCCATTTTTATTTCTTTTTCGCAATACGGAGATTTAATAGCATCAGGCGAAATGATGTAAATAAAGTTGTCTGCCTTTCGAATGCCCTCGTCTATTTGAAACTGAAAATCTACCGCCAAAGGAATATCGTTTTGGTCAAACCATACGTCTAAACTGTGTGAAGACAAGGCATCATGCAGTTTTCGGGCAAACGCAAGGTTTCGGCGAGAATAAGAAATAAAGGCATCTTTGAAGTACAACATAGTGGGTTACTCGTAACAAATGAGGAGAGAAAGTTGTAAAGTTTTTGCTGAAAAACAAATAAATTGACAAACAATTTAACTGTATTAGGCAAGAACAATTTTTACACCAAAGTTTGAGGGTAGGATAAAGACAAAAAAAGCCCCTTTTGTTAGCTACAAAAGGGGAAATTATGACTATCTTGAAGTTATTTTGTTAGTCAAATATTCTTATAGAATTTGTACACATTGTAACAACCTCTTTTTTCGGTAGAAATTGCGTCCATGACAGACTGCACAATGATTAAGCCCATGCCTCCATTGCGTTTTTCATGCACAATTTGTTGGATATTTGGGCATTTGTAGTTGGCAGGGTCAAAGAAACAATCTGGAGCATAATCTTGTACCTCAAACACTAATCTTCCGTTCTCTACCCATATACTCAATTCCAAGTTAGCATTCGGATTCCACGCTTGTTCATGTTCCATGACATTTGCACAAACCTCGTCTATGGCAAGCACAAGCATATCGGCATCAGCAGGTTTTACCGCAAAATCTTGCAGCCTTTCTGCTACAAAGCTCCGTATTTGGCGGAGATTATTTTTTTCACAAGGAACTTGTATGGTTCTATTCATCATGCTGCCAAATTTTTAGCTTCTTCTTTAGTTTTAACAATTTGAATGAGCTGGTCTAAGCCCAACAACCTGAATACATTATAGACTTTATCACTCACGCCAAACAGCACCAATTTTGTGCCGACCTTTTCACAATCCTCTATACGTGATGTAAATACGCCTATGCCCGGTGAAGAAATATAACTAAGCCGAGAACAGTCTATCAATAAATGTTTTGTAGGGGTAGTCAGTGCTTTTTCCAACGCATTATCCAAAATAATAGATGAACTTGCATCTACTTCTCCGTCTATGGAGATAATATGAAAAACACCTTCTTTGTCATGTTGGACTTGCATAGCTATTTACGATTTTAATGAAAGAATGTTGGGCTGCAAGTAAAAAAAAAATCATGGCATTAGCAATCTACCAAACTTTTTAATATGTTTAGTTTCGTTTTTAAACACAAATAGCGTATGAAAGGTTTATCTCTATTCATTTTTTTTATGGCTAATTGTTTGTGTTGCTTACCGTTACAAGGTTTTGCACAAACACAAACCCCCAAAGAGTATTTTTTTGCTATGCACAAAGATACAAGCTATCTCTATCATTCATTAGGCAAAAGTGCCTTGTTATATCGGTTGCAATATGTTGGCAGCATTACTAATGACATCGAGAAGTTGAAGCAAGTACGAGCTACTTTTGTGCTGACCAACTTGGCGGGCAGCTACCACCAACACCATGTAGCCGAAGGAGATTTTAAGGCTACTTGGATATTTGATGTGAGTGATTTTAAGATAGAAATGAAGGAGGAACATATTGTCAATAAATTAGACAAAAATAAAATAAAAGAAGTAACGGAAACACAAGTAGAGCCTTATCTGTTTGTAAGCAGCCGCAAGTACACCACAGGTAACGCAACGGCAGACGGCAAAACAGTTAGGCATACTTTTGAGGTGTTTTCTACCGTAAAATTCGAAAATCATACCTATAAAGATGTAGTTGTTCATGTTTACACTAC
The DNA here is from genome assembly GCA_947457925.1 of Cytophagales bacterium. GTDB lineage: Bacteria > Bacteroidota > Bacteroidia > Cytophagales > Thermoflexibacteraceae > JAAFKA01. The sequence goes on from CANGYA010000005.1 coordinate 50,129, forward strand.
AGTAGAAACCAAAACAGATAAACTTGTTTCAAGGGAAAAATACTATTTTGGAAAAGGTAGTGGCTTAATTCGTTATGAAAAGTACGACAAAGACGGGCATTTAGTAACTGATGAGTCTTTTCAATTAAAAAAAGTAGAAATACATAAAACAGCTCCTTAATACAGTGAAATAATTGAGATAAAACATCAATTACGCTGCTAAATGCCTCCCCTACTTTACTTGCTTAAATTTTGATTGACATAGCTAACCAATCGTAACTTTTAAGCCTACCACCATAATATCATCTATTTGTTTGTGTTCTCCCTTCCAATTATTCAGTGTATTTTTTAGTTCAATTTTTTGTTTTGCCATACTATTCGTACTGTTTTTTTCCAGCATAGTTCTTAGATTCTTTACCATAAATTTTTTATTGTCTGTTCCGCCAAATTGGTCTTGATAACCGTCTGAACACAAGTAAAAGGTTGTTGTGGCATTGACTAAAATCGTATGATTTTCAAAAATCCTCTCTGCATCATCAGCTATATGATAGCCTCCAATTCCTGTTTTTGTTGCCTTTATTTCGGTTAATTGCTCATTCTGCACATAATACAGAGGGTTCATTGCTCCCGCATACACCGCATAGGTAGGCTGTTGAGGTGTTTGGTGCAAAGCCAATAGCACCATGTCCATACCATCTCGGTTGCTTGTTTCGTCTTGTTTCAATAGTCGGCGGACACCTTTATTAAGGTGTAGTAGAATTTCGGCAGGCGAAACAATGGCTTTGGCATTCACAATTTCATCTAACAAATTGTTGCCAATCAAGGACATAAAAGCACCCGGTACGCCATGCCCCGTACAATCTACCGCAGCCACTACAGTTACGGTTTCGTTGGGCAGTTGCACTTGTGATAACCAATAAAAATCTCCTGAAACAATATCTTTGGGTTGGTACAAAATAAAAAAGTTGTCTTTGCCAAAATACTGCTCAAAAACACTGTCAAACGGCAAAATAGCCCCTTGAATCCGTTTAGCATAGTTGATACTTGCCAAAATGTCTTCGTTTTTCTTTTCTATTTCTATTTTACTTGAAGACAAAGCCGTATTTGCCAATTGTAAATTGTTGGCAATAGCCGAAATTTCTTCTTTTTGCTGGTGAATCTCTTGATTTTTGGCAGTGAGCAAATCATTAGATTTTTTCTTTGCCATATTGTTTTTATACAAAACTACAGCTAAGATGCCCAACATTCCACCTACTAAAACCGCCAATATAGCCAACCATTTATTTTTGGTAGCTTCCTCATCTTTTATAGCCAACTCTTTGATTTTCAATTTATTTTCTTTTTGCAATAAATCATTTGCTTTTTTTTGTTGCTTTATTTCAAAATTATTTTCCATGTTAGCTATTTCTTTCAAATGCTTTTCGTTATAAACAGAATCTTGTAGCTGTTTATTTAACAATAAAAATTGGTAGGCATTTTTATAGTCTTTCTGCAAATTGTAACATTCGTGCAGAACTCGTGTAGCTGCCACTGCATTCAACTTGTCTTGCAGCTGTGTTGCCATTTTTAGGGCTGTAGTAGCTAAAGTTTGTGCTTCGGTATTATTTCCAGACAGCCTACACGCCTCCGCCAAACTTACATGAAAAGCAACTTTATAGATATTCAAGGGCATATTTTCTACTGTCTTTAATGCCTTACGAAAATAATCGGCTGCTTCTTTGTATTTCTGTTGCTGCAAATACATAACTGCTACATCATGTAAGGTGAAAGCCAAGCCAATCGTATCTTTGAGTTCTTCTTTTGTTTTTTGTTCTAAATTTCTGTATTCCAAAGACTTATCATAATTTCCTTTCAATGCCTCTATATTTGCCAAATTCGCATAGTCTAAGGCTAAATAATTTTTGTTATCAGCTTTTAGATTACGTTGAAAAGCCTTTTGATAGTATTCTTCGGCTTTGGTAATATTATTTTGCCTTTCGTGAATTTTTCCAATCAGTTGTAGAGATGCAGCAAAGAAGTTTTTATCTTTTAGTACTACATTTTCGCCCATTTCTACCACTTTGTAGAGATGCTCCATAGCTTCTGCAAAGTTGCTTTGTGCATAATGCAACAAACCCAAACGCCTATGTGCATACGCAATACCCACATCAAAACGCAGTTGCGTAGCCATTGCCAATGCTTTTTCTGTATAGTCCATGCGTTGGAGATAGAGGCTGTCGGGCATTTTCGCCACTGTTTTGAGGATTTTCATGACAGTAGCCGTATCTGGTTGCTTGGTTTCTATGTCTATTTGCCAAGTCTGTGTGGACTGTCCCCACAGGCAAAAATAGCCCAAGTGGAGAAAGAAAAGTAGTAGTAAAGATTTCATAGTGAAGTAGTAATCAAATAAAAATGCTTGTTTTTAGGCATAAAAACAAGCATTTTACAAAAATTAACCAATCATTAACCACCTTATTTCATACTTGCCCTTTTAATCAGATAAGGCAATAATACTTGGTCTATACCTTTGGCAATGTCCACCTCTACAAAATCAATCTTAAACTGCCCAGATTTTAGTTTGAGTTGGTATATACGTTGGGTTTCTTGGTTTTGGTATTCTGTACGAATGGTGGATGGATTCAATATAATTTTCTCGTTAGTTTCTACATCTACAAATTCATACAATCTATTTTCATACAAAAAGTCATATTCCTTTTTTTTGTCTTGCACGTTAAAAATCAATACTTCGTGGTGCTTGTGTTTCAGGTGTTTCAGTGCCGAAAAAATAGCATCTAAGTCTTGTTTCCGTTCCAACATATCACTGAAAATCACTACTAAAGACCTCCGATGAATTTTGTCTGCCATCAAGTGTATAACATGGGCAATAGCAGAATGTTTTTGTGGTGGGGTCTGTTCCAGCATTTTGTGTAGCTGTAAGAACAAATTATGAATATGTTTGGGGGTAGATTTAATAGGGCTTTGCCATTCTATATCATCTCCAAAAGTCGTAATGCCAATGGCATCTCTTTGGCGTTGGAGCATATAAGACAAACAAGCAGCAGCCAAAATACTGAACCGTATTTTTCCATTTTCTAAATTATTGTCATTTTTTGGAAAATACATAGTAGGGGAATTATCTAATAAAATTTGGCATCTCAAATTCGTTTCTTCTTCGTACCTTTTAGTATAAAGTCTATCTGTTTTAGCAAAGACTTTCCAATCTATGTGTCGGGTGCTTTCGCCTTCGTTATAGAGGCGGTGTTCGGCAAATTCTACCGAAAAACCATGATACGGAGATTTGTGCAAACCCGTAATAAACCCTTCTACCATTTGGCGGGCTAATAGTTCTATGTTTGCGTATTCCCTTGCTTTACTCAATAAATCTACCATTGCTTTGTCCCAAAGTTTGACCTACAACAAAAATAAGTAAAAGAGGGTAATTTTGTAGGAAATCACAATCTTTAACATAACTGATTTTAGAACCCTGCAAGGGCTTTTAGTATCATGCTATAAATTTTTATACATTGTGTTCAAGCAACCCTATAAAGATGTTAGTGTCGTGCCTTAAAATGTTATATCTTTGTTCTTTGAAATTTTGGATACCTTATGCGATTAAAAGGAGATGCCGCCACCACCTTCCGTTATGATATGATACTAAGATTATCAGCAG